>NZ_JBVVPQ010000041.1:0-64240 GCF_055811695.1 Bradyrhizobium sp. MI1.3
TCCGCAGCGCCACGCGTGCGGTGGCGGATTTCTCGAAGATCCAGGATTGACCTCGTGCCCCGGACGCGGCGCAGCGCTTCTTAGCGGTGCGCTGCAGAGCGGGGCCCATGCCGCCGCAAAAGATTCTGGGTCCCGGCTCTGCGCCGCAACGCTACGCGCTGCGCCGCGTCCGGGGCACGAGGTCAATCCTGGATCTTCGAGAAATCCGCCACCGCACGCGTGGCGCTGCGGATCTCGTTGAGCAGCTTCAGGCGGTTTTCGCGCACCTTCGCATCCTCGTCGTTGACGCGAACTTTCTCGAAGAACGCATCGACCGGCGGGCGTAGCTTGGCCATCGCACTCATCGCGGCAGCGAAGTCTTCCTTCGCGACAGCAGCGCTGGCTTCCGCCTTCACCTCGTCGATCGCCTTGGCCAGCGCCTTCTCCTCGCCGAGACCGTAGAGCGCGGCATCGGGCGCGCCGTCGAAGCTGCGCTTGTCCTTCTTCTCCTCGATGCCGAGGATATTGCTGGCGCGCTTGATGCCGGCGAGCAAATTCTTGCCGTCGTCGGTCTCGAGAAACTTGCCGAGCGCCTCGACGCGGCGAACGATCATCAGCAAATCATCCTGGCCGCCGAGCGCGAACACGGCGTCGACGAGATCATGCCGCGCGCCCTGCTCTCGGAGCTGAACCTTCAGGCGATCAGCGAAGAAAGCAAGCAGGTCGGTCGGAAGCTTCTGCGCATCGGCAGGCTTCAAGGACAAGCCGGCGAGTGCGGACGCCGCCATCTTCATGATCGACAGACGCAGTGCGTTCTCAGCGATCAGCCTGATCACGCCCAACGCCGCACGACGCAGCGCATACGGGTCCTTGCTTCCCGTCGGCTTCTCGTCGATTGCCCAGAAGCCCACCAGCGTATCGAGCTTGTCCGCGAGCGCCACTGCGACGCTGACCGGATCGGTCGGCACGCGATCCGCGGGCCCTTGCGGCTTGTAGTGCTCCTCGCAAGCGGCGGCCACGGAGGCATCCTCGCCCTGGGCCAGCGCGTAGTACTTGCCCATCAGGCCCTGCACCTCGGGGAATTCGCCGACGACTTCCGTCAGCAGATCCGCCTTCGCCAGATGCGCGGCACGCGTCGCCTTCGCGACATCGGCACCGACGAGCGGCGCGATCTCGGCGGCGAGGCGTTCGATCCGCTTGATACGCGCGGCCTGCGTGCCAAGCTTCTCGTGAAACACGATCTGCTCGAACTTCGGCAGCCGGTCTTCCAGCTTCGTCTTCAGGTCCGTCTCGTAGAAAAATTTCGCATCGCTCAGCCGCGGACGGATCACGCGTTCGTTGCCGGCGACGATGGTCTTGCCGCCGTCGGGCGCCTCGATATTGGCGGTGAGGACGAACTTGTTGGTCAGCTTGCCGGTCTTGGGATCTTTGACGACGAAGCACTTCTGGTTGTTGCGGATGGTCGCGCGGATCACCTCGTCGGGGATCGCGAGATATTCCGCTTCGAACGATCCCATCATGACGACGGGCCATTCGACGAGGCCCGAAACCTCATCGAGCAGCGCCTGGTCCTCGACCAGTTCGAACCCTTGCGCGAAGGTCAGCTCCTTGGCGTCGGCGAAGATGATGTCCTTGCGCGCCTGCGGATCGAGGATGACTTTTGCGGCCTTCAGCTTCGCTTCGTAATCCTCGAAGCGGCGCACGGAGATCGCGCTAGGTGCCATGAAGCGATGGCCGTAGGTGGTCTGGCCGGCCTCGATGCCGTCCACCGAGAATTTGACGACATCGGGCTCTTCGGTCTCGAGCCCGAACGTCGCGGTGATCGCGTGCAGCGGACGCACCCAGCTCAGCGAGCCCGGTTTTCCGGAGCGCGCGCCCCAGCGCATCGATTTCGGCCAGGGGAAGGTGCGGATGACCACGGGGAGGATTTCCGCGAGCACGTCGATCGCGTCGCGGCCGGGTTTCTCGATCAGCGCGATGTAGAAGTCGCCCTTCGGGTCGCGCTGGATCTTGGCCTCGTCCAGCGACGTCAACCCCGTCGCTTTCAGAAAACCCTGCACGGCCGCATCGGCCGCGCCGATCTTTGGTCCACGGCGTTCGGTCTTGAGGTCAGGCTGGCGCGCAGGGATGCCGTGCACGGTGAGCGCGAGGCGGCGCGGCGTCGCGAACGCCTTGGCGCCTTCGTAGACGAGACCTTCGGCGACGAGCTTGTCGGTGACCATGCGGCGCAGATCCTCCGCCGCCTTGGCCTGCATGCGCGCGGGGATTTCTTCGGAGAACAGTTCAAGCAACAAATCAGGCATCAGGCCGCTCCACCGGCTTCGGTGTGTATCCAGGCCTCGCCGCAAGCCTTTGCCAGTTCGCGCACGCGAAGGATGTAGCTCTGCCGCTCGGTCACCGAAATCACGCCGCGCGCGTCGAGCAGGTTGAACACATGGCTCGCCTTGATGCACTGGTCATAGGCTGGCAGCGACATCAGATGCGCCTCGCGCTTGCCATCTTTCCAACCCGCGTCGAGATATTTCCTGCAAGCGGATTCCGCCATCTTGAATTGCTCGAACAGCATCGCGGTGTCGGCGATCTCAAAATTGTGCTTCGAATATTCCCGCTCGGCCTGCAGGAAGACATCGCCATAGGTGACCTTGGCGTCACCGTCGCGGCCGTTGAAGTTGAGGTCGTAGACGCGATCGACGCCCTGCACGTACATCGCGAGCCGCTCGAGTCCGTAGGTGAGCTCGCCCGCGACCGGCGCGCATTCGACACCCGCGACCTGCTGGAAATAGGTGAACTGGCTGACTTCCATGCCGTCGCACCAGCACTCCCAGCCGAGGCCCCAGGCGCCCAGCGTCGGGCTCTCCCAATCGTCCTCGACGAAGCGGATGTCGTGCATGGCGGCATCGATGCCGATCGCGGCGAGCGACTTCAGGTACAGCTCCTGAAGGTTCGGCGGCGACGGCTTCATGATCACCTGGAACTGGTAGTAGTGCTGCATCCGGTTCGGATTCTCGCCGTAGCGGCCGTCCTTGGGCCGCCGCGAGGGCTGCACATAGGCCGCATTCCACGGCTTTGGCCCGAGCGCGCGCAGCGTCGTCGCCGGATGGAAGGTGCCCGCACCCATCTCCATGTCGTAGGGCTGCAGGATCACGCAGCCCTGCTCGGCCCAGAACCGCTGGAGCGCGAGGATAAAACCCTGGAACGAGCGTTCCGGGCGCATATGGGCGGGCAAGGAGGCGTCCATCGTCAGATCGGGCTCTCGCGGGGGGTTGAATCGCGCGGGACCGTATCGACGGCAGGGGTGGGAATCAAGGCGAAGGGGGTGGATTCGCAGGGCGACGAACTCTTCGTCGTGGCCGGGCTTGTCCCGGCCATCCACGCCTTCCCCGCGGTACGAAGAACGTGGATGCCCGGGACAAGCCCCGGGCATGACGCCTGTGGCGGCTACCCCGGCCGGTAAGATCCACTCACGGGGTCACGCTTCAGCGTCTGAATATCCCCGGCATGGGCGGCCTCGGCGACGCGCGAGAGGCGCATCTCCTCCAGCTCCTGGTTAATCCTGATAGCGGTCTTGTAGGCCCAGCGGACCACGGCAAGCCCACCCAGGACGCCCGCGAATGCGACGAACGGCGGCATTGGTCGTTCCTTGTTCACAATGCTCAGCCCCCACGCTCATTCTTGCGCAGACCGGGCCGCGCCGCAATTGGTACGGCTTCAAGTCTCCTTGGGGCCAAATGGCGCGGAGGGGCTCCGTCTAGAACCCGAATTTCGCCCAGATCGCGCGCGTCTCGACCGCCGAGATCAGGTCGTCCGGCAGGCCGGCCATCGATTCCAGAGCCGAAAGCTGCCCCGCGCCGGGCGATTTCCGGCCCAAAAGGCTGGAGAGCAGACCGGTCGGCTGGGCAATCACGGGGGTGAGAACCTTCTCGCCATAGCGGGCACGAAGAGTTGAGCGGAGATCGCCGATGCTGTCGGCGAGCCCGAGCGCGATCGAAGTCTCGCCGGCCCAGTATTCGCCCGTGAACAGGGTGTCGTCGGAGCCCTTCAACCGTGTGCCGCGGCTCTCCTTCACCAGCGCGATGAAGATCTGGTGGATCTCGCGCTGGAGCGCCTTCAGCTTGGCGACGTCGTCGGGGTTTTCAGGGAGAAACGGGTCGAGCATCGCCTTGTGCGCACCGGCAGTGTACAGGCGCCGCTCGATGCCGAGCCGCTTGATCGCCTCCTGGAAACCGAAGCTGCCGCCGACCACGCCGATCGAGCCGAGGATCGAGGACGGATCGCAGATGATCTCGTCCCCGGCGCAGGCGATCATGTAGCCGCCGGAGGCCGCGACGTCCTCGACGAACACCAGCACCGGCAGCTTCTTCTCCGCCGCGAGCTGCTTGATGCGCAGGTAGATCTGGCGCGACTGCACCGGCGAGCCGCCAGGCGAATTGATCACCAGCGCCACCGCCTTGGCGTTGCGCATCGAGAACGCCCGCTCCAGCACCCGCGAAACGGTCGCGAGCGTCATGCCCGGGCGCAGCGGCGTCACCGCGCCGATCACCCCGGACAACCGCACCACCGGCACCACGGCCGTGCCGGGACGGAAGCGCGCCGGCAGATATTGCATGAGCTTGTCGGCCAGGCCGGAACTCTCACGATCGTTCAATTGTTCGGCCATGCCGTTACCTCTGATTAACCATTTCTTATCACGCGACTGTCATTGGAAGGGCCCGGAACGTGTTTTGCAAAAACCCCGTTGAGAGGCTGCAATGGGCCAGCGGAGAACACCATGAAAATCTATCTGCTGATGCTGCTGATCGGTGCGCTGTTCATGGCGATCCGCCTGACGACTCCGCAAGAGCAGCAGTCGGAATCGCTTCCGCAATAGCTCAGCACGGTTCCACCAGGGGTAGAACCGCCCTTCCCTCCAGAATATCCATCACCTCTTTTTTAGGCACGCGGGACTCCTCGTTGAGCATGAGGCCCGGCAACAATCGTACCGGAGCCCTTCCGCCCTTGATCGCGCGAACCAGCACGCGGATCGCGGGCCGCCCGGCTTCACCGTGAACCGGCAGAATCACAAGACTGCCGAAGCCGCGAGACAGCGCCGCCAAAACCTCCGCGATCCCGTCTGCGCGCCATATCAATGTCAGCGCGCCATTCGATCGGAGGATGCGCCGCGCCGCATGCACCCAGGCATTCAGCGTCTCATCCGTCGCCACATGCGCGATCTGGCGCGCCTGGTCGGGCGAGCCGCGATGGCGAGCGGGATCGTTGAAGGGCGGGTTCGTCAGCACCACGTCGACGCTGTCGGGCGCGAGCCCGCTGGCCGCGAAGGCCTGCGCGTCCGCGGTGACGTCGAGCACGATTGTCTCGGCGGCAATCGCATTCGCTGCCGCATTGGCGCGCGCAAGCTCCGCCAGCTCGGGATCGATCTCGACCAGGCCGAGCCTGATCCCGGCAACGCGCCGAGCCAACGCAAGCCCGGCCGTGCCGATGCCGGCACCGAGATCGACGACACGGTCGCCCGCCCTCGCCTCCGTCGCCGCCGCGAGCAGAATGGCATCGTGCCCGGCGCGATGGCCGGACCGCTTCTGCTTCAGCCGCAATTGGCCGCCGAGAAAGGCGTCCTCGGTGAGGTCTGCCAGGGCTTCACTCATCGCCGCGCAGTTCGTGGCTGAGGCCTGCCTCGGTCAGAAGCTGCCGGGCTTCGAGGGCGTCGTCCTCGTGGACCAGGATCCGCCGCGGCAAAATGCCGAGCGAGCCCTCGATGATGCTCATGTTCTGGTCCAGCACCAGATGATGGATGTTGGCGCCGTCGAGCAGCGCGCCGATCGCCGACACCAGCACCATATCGTTGGTCCGAACCAGTTCTCGCAAAACACAGGCCTCCTGCCTGACGGGGATTAAGCGCCAAATGTCAATGGTTCCACGGCCCTTGCCGCATCCCCGTCCAGTTTCTATTGTCTTTCCATCAGAATAGCCCTTCCGGGGCAAATATTGGAGACCGGCGTGGCCGTCATCGTACCTTTCGAAACTCCCGGCGCGTCGATCGAAGAGCTGGTTGCCCTTGTCGCCGGTGACATGGAGCGCGTCAACGCCACGATCCTGTCGCGGACCGGTTCGGACGTGACCATGATCCCGGAGGTCGCCAACCATTTGATCTCCTCCGGGGGCAAGCGCCTGCGGCCGATGCTGACGCTGGCCATGGCCAACCTCGCCGGCTACACCGGCGACGGCCATATCAAGCTCGCCGCCAGCGTCGAATTCATGCATACCGCCACCCTGCTCCATGACGACGTCGTCGACGAGAGCGAGATGCGCCGCGGCAAGCTGTCGGCGCGCATGCTCTGGGGCAATGAGGCGAGCGTGCTGGTCGGCGACTTCCTGCTCGGCCAGGCCTTCCGCATGATGGTCGAGGTCGGCTCGCTCCGTGCGCTCGACATTCTCTCCGCGGCCGCCGCCACAATCGCCGAGGGCGAGGTGATGCAGCTTGCCGCCGCCAAGAACACCGCGACCACCGAGGACGAATATCTCGCCGTGATCCGTGGCAAGACCGCCGAGCTATTCGCGGCCGCCTGCGAGGTCGGCCCCGTGATCGCCAATCGTCCGAAGGCGGAGCAGACCGCCTGCCGCTCGGTCGGCATGAATCTCGGCATCGCCTTCCAGCTCGTCGACGACGTGCTCGACTATGGCGGCAAGAGCGCGAAGCTCGGCAAGAATACCGGCGACGATTTCCGCGAGGGCAAGATCACGCTGCCCGTCGTGCTCGCCTTCCGCCGCGGCAACGACACCGAGCGCGCCTTCTGGATCCGCGCGCTCGAGCGCGGCGAAATCGGCGACACCGACCTCGACCACGCCATCGGGCTGATGAACAAGCATCGTGCGCTCGAAGACACGCGCAGCCGCGCCCAGCACTACGGCGCCATGGCGGTGGACGCGCTGGCGCTGTTCCCATCCTCGCCAATGAAGAGCGCGCTGGAGCAGGTCGTGGCGTTCTGTCTGGCACGGTCGCATTAGGGCTCCGCATCCTTAGCGCTTGCTGGTCGCCACACCCTCAGTGTCGTCCCGGCGAAGGCCGGGATCCATTACCCCGGTCAGCGTCGTCTGAGCGCGCTGTGGCCACCATCGTGCCACCACAACAACAGTCGTGGCTATGGGTCCCGGCCTTCGCCGGGACGACATCGTTGAGATAGCCTCACCACTTCATCAACACCGTCATTGCGAGCGCAGCGACAGCTCCAGCTTCGCAGCTGCCTTGGCTCCCTCCACCCGCATCGGCCACTGCTCGCCAAGTAACTTGCATTTTGCAAGCCACTCTCCTACCTTTGCCTCATGCAGCCCAAATCCCCTTCCATCCAGGAATGTCCGGTCGGCCGCGCCGTGGAGACGGTCGGCGAATGGTGGAGCATTTTGATCCTGCGGGATGCGTTCCAGGGCGCAACGAGGTTCGACGAATTTTCGCAAAGCCTCGGGATCGCGCCGAACATCCTGTCGCGGCGGTTGGCCCATCTCACCGAAAGCGGTATGTTCGTCCGCCGCCGCTACAATGAACGGCCGCCGCGCTATGAATATGTGCTGACGGACAAGGCCCGGGACTTCTTCCCCGTGGTCGCGACCCTGCTCGCCTGGGGCAACAAGCATCTCGCACCGAAGGGCGAAGCGATCCTGCTCGCGAACCGGCGCGATCGTCGTCCATTCAATCCGGTGGTGGTCGATGCCGCCGACATGCAGCCGATTACGCTCACCAATGCGGTCATCATCGCCGGTCCCCGCGCCAGCCGTCTCATGCGCAAACGGCTGACCTCGCTCAAAGCCATGAACCCGGCCGTCGCGCCGGCTGGAGACTGACATGCGTCGTATCGTCGTGACGGGAATGGGCGCGGTGTCGCCGCTTGGCTGCGGTGTCGAACTGTCGTGGCGCCGGCTGCTGGCCGGTCAAAGCGGGCTGCGCCCGCTGCCGGAATGGTCGCAGGCGCTGCCGGCACGCATTGCCGGCCTCGTGCCCGACAAGGCCGATGATGTGGACGGCGGCTTCGATCCCGCGCAGGCCGCCGCGCCGAAAGACCAGCGCAAGATGGACCGCTTCATCCTGTTCGCGCTGCTCGCCACTGCAGAAGCTGTGGCGCAGGCCGGCTGGACACCGCAGGACGCGGCAGCACAGGAACGAACCGCGACGATCATCGCCTCCGGCGTCGGCGGTTTTCCGGCGATGGCGGAGGCGGTGCGCATCACCGAACTGCGCGGCCCGCGCCGGCTGTCGCCGTTCACGATCCCCTCTTTCCTCGCCAATCTCGCTGCGGGGCACGTCTCGATCAAATACGGCTACAAGGGAGCGCTGGGCACACCGGTCACGGCGTGCGCCGCCGGCGTTCAGGCGATCGGCGATGCCGCGCGCATGATCCGCGCGGGCGAGGCTGATGTGGCGATCTGCGGCGGCGCGGAAGCCTGCATCGACATCGTCAGCCTCGGCGGCTTCGCTGCGGCCCGCGCACTGTCGAGCGGGTTCAATGACGCACGCGCCTCGCGCCCGTTCGATCGCGACCGCGACGGTTTTGTCATGGGCGAAGGTGCCGGCATCCTGGTGATCGAGGAGCTGGAGCATGCATTGGCGCGTGGCGCGACGCCGATCGCGGAGATTGTCGGATACGGTACGACCGCGGACGCCTATCACATGACATCGGGTCCGCCTGACGGTGACGGCGCGCGGCGCGCCATGGAGATCGCGCTCCGGCAGGCGAAGCTTGCGCCTGCGGATTTGCAGCAACTGAACGCGCATGCGACGTCGACACCGGCCGGCGACGAGAGCGAGCTTGGCGCGATTGCCGCCCTGTTCGGTCGTCACCGCGGCATCGCCGTGAGCGCGACCAAATCGGCCACCGGCCATCTGCTCGGCGCCGCGGGTGGGCTGGAAGCGGTCTTCACCGTGCTCGCCCTGCGCGACCAGATCGCGCCGCCGACGCTCAATCTCGAAAACCCTGATCCCGCCGCTGACGGCATCGACATCGTCGCCGGTGTGGCGCGCCCGATGCCGATGCAGCACGCGATCTCGAACGGGTTCGGATTCGGCGGGGTGAATGCCAGCGTGATCTTCCGCCGGATGGGCTAAACGCAAGCCTTGTAGACGACGGGGCCTTGCAATCGCGGCAAGCATCGCTACCAAAGCAGGATGATCAACACGAATTTCTGGCTGTTCCTGGCCGCCGCTTGTCTCATCGCCGCCGTTCCCGGCCCCGGTATTTTCTACGTCGCGGCACGGACCTTGTCGGAAGGGCGCGCCAGCGGTTTTGCATCGACCGTGGGCACCGCGCTCGGCGGGCTGGTTCATGTGGTCGCAGGCAGCCTCGGCATCTCCGCCATCATTCTTGCCAGCGCCGAGCTGTTCGCCGCCGTGAAGTTTGTCGGCGCACTCTATCTGGTCTGGCTCGGCATCAGGACCTTTCGCAGCGCCGGCCGCACGCTGTCATTCGACAGCGAGCCCGTCGGCGACAAGCGCGCCTTTCGCGACGGCGTGCTGGTCGAGGCGCTGAACCCGAAGACCGCCGCCTTCTTCCTCGCCTTCATTCCGCAGTTCCTTGACCCCGCGGGATCGAACCCGACACTGCAATTCATCATGTTGGGTGCGATCTCGGTGACGCTGAACACGCTCGTCGACATCGTGGTGGTGCTGATGGCCTCCGCGACACGCACGCAGTTGATCGGAAGGCCGCATCTGATGCGACGTCTCACCCAGGGCTCCGGCGTCTTCATTGCAGGGCTCGGCCTGTCGCTCGCACTGGCGCGGCGGCCCGTGAATGGATAGCTCCACCATGCTCGCCCCGCAAAGCCGCACTTACGAGTCTCACGGCCTGCGGCTGCATTATGCCGATTGGGGCAACGACGGCGCGCCGGTCGCCATCCTGGTTCATGGCGGCCGCGATCACTGCCGGAGCTGGGACGTCATCGCCCGGTCGCTGCAGCCGCATTTTCACGTGCTCGCACCCGACCTGCGCGGTCACGGCGATTCCGACTGGACCAAAGGCGGCAGCTATGCGCTGACCGAGTATGTGTACGATCTCGTCCAGCTCGTCCGCGTCGTCGCGGCACCTCAAGTCACTCTCATCGGCCATTCCATGGGCGGCATGGTCAGCCTGATCTTTACAGGGTCATTCCCCGAACAGGTCTCGAAGCTCGTCGTGCTCGACGGTGTCACGATGTTGCCGGATACTCCAAAACCGCCGGTGCATGAGCGCATCGGCAAATGGGTCGGTCAACTCGACAAGCTGCACGACCGCGCACCGCGCCGCTATTCGACCCTCGAGGCCGCCGCCGCGCAGATGGTGCTTCACAACAAGCGGCTGTCCCGCGAGCTCGCGCTGCATCTAGCAACGCATGGCGCACGGCAGAACGAGGACGGTACCTATAGCTGGAAGTTCGATCCTTATCAGCGCGCCTCTGCGCCGCACCGGCTCTGGCCGGACGACCACGTCGCGCTATGGTCCCGTATCACCTGTCCGACGCTGCTCTTGAATGCCGGCGAAAGCTTTCTGGCTGGCGCGAGAGCCGCAGGCCTGGAGCGCTACTTTCCGCAGGCGCGCGTCGAGACCATCGCCGGGGCCGGACACTGGCTGCAACATGACAAGCCGCAGGAGGTGTTAGGTGAGATCCGGGAGTTTCTCGGGCTGGCCTAGCTCAGCGTCCCCGCGTGCACCCACCAGCCGGAATGATCCCTGCGGATCGTCTCGGCGGCGGCGTGCGCTTCGGAAGATTCGCCATAGATCGCAAAGCACGTCGCACCCGAGCCGGACATGCGGGCAAGCTTGACGCCGGCGGAGCCACGCAAGGCTTCCAGCACGTCGCCGATGACAGGCTCGATGCGCATCGCGGGGGCTTCGAGATCGTTGGCGACGGTCTCGAGCGTGTCGACCCAATCGGCAATGGAGGCGCCCTCGCCCGGCCAGGCCGGAGCGTCGAGGACGGAGGTGGCGCCGACCAGGAGTTCGCCGTTGCGCAGGCCCAGCGCCTGGAACACGTCCTTGGTCGCGACCGGCACGCGCGGATTGACCATCACGCACGGCATGCCCGGCAACGCGAGCGGCAGCAGCTGTTCGCCGACACCGGTCATGTCGCAGGCGCGCGAGAACAGACACACCGGCACGTCGGCACCGGTCGCAAGCGCAACCTTCTGCAGCCGCGGGTCGTCGAGCGAAAGATTGTTGAGACGCGCCAGCAACCGCAGCGCCGCAGCCGCGTCGGCCGAGCCGCCGCCGATTCCGGCCGCGACCGGGAGCACTTTGTCGAGCGCAAAGGCGCCCAGCTTCAGGTTCGGAACGGCTTCGGCCAGGAGCTTGGCCGCCTTGAATACGAGGTTGTCGGCCATATCGCCGCAGGCCGCCGCGAGTGGCCCTGTCGTGGTGAGCTTCAGCTCGCTGCCGGGCTCAAGCGTGAGCCGGTCGGCGCAGTCGGCAAACGCGACCACGCTTTCGAGATCATGATAGCCGTCGGCACGACGGCCGACCACGCGAAGGCTCAGATTGACCTTCGCGCGCCCTTCTTCAATCAACGCCGGCATTGACGACACGCCCCCAGAACTTAGTTCTTCCTACGCATGATCTTGCCGGAAAACCGCTACACACTTTTCCGGATCATGCGCTCAACTCAGCCGCCCTTGCCGTCGTCCTTTTTCTTCTCCTTCTCCGCCTGCGCAGCCGAGGAGTTCGAATTGTCGTCGGTCATTCCGTTGGCAATCTTGGCCTCGATCTTCGGAAGCTCATCCGCTTCGGGCTTGAGATCGCGGGCGTGCGCCCACTGGAACTTGGCTTCCAACGTGCGGCCGACGCGCCAATAGGCGTCGCCAAGGTGATCGTTGATCGTGGGATCCTCGGGCTTGAGGTCAATGGCGCGCTCGAGGTTCTTCACCGCGTCCTCGTAATTGCCGATGCGGTAATAGGCCCAGCCAAGGGAGTCGACGATGTAGCCGTCATCCGGGCGCTGCTCGACCGCCCGCTTGATCATCTTCATGCCTTCGTCGAGATTGATGCCCTGGTCGATCCAGGAATAGCCGAGATAGTTGAGGACGTGGGGCTGGTCGGGCTGCAGCTCCAGCGCCTTCTTCATGTCGGCTTCGGCCTTGCCCCACTGCTTGGAGCGCTCCTCGCAGATGCCGCGATAATAATACCAGACGCTGTTGGCCTTGTCGTTGCCGGCCGGCAGCACGTCGACGCCTTGCGAATAGGTCGCGCCGCATTCGCCGAACTTCTTGCGGCCGCGCTCGATGTTGCCGAGCGCCATGATGGCTTCGAGATCCTTGGAATCCTCAGTGGTGACGCCCTTGAGGATCTTGATCGCCTCGTCGGTGCGGTCGGCGGAATCCAGATCGATGGCGAGCTGAATCTGGGCGTTGCGTTTGAGCGGCGAGGACGCCGGCACCCGCTCATAGACCTTGATCGCCATCTGCGGCCGCTTCACCGATTCATAGAGATCGGCGAGCGAGAGCAGCGCCAGGGGATGGGTGGGCTGGAGGTAGAGCGAGAGCTGGAGGTAGACCAGCGCCAGATCCTCGCCGCCGCGGCGGGTCAGTGTGGCGCCGATGCCGTAGAGTGCTTCTGCGGCGCCGGCTTGCGCGCTATCGACCAGCGGCGGCATCTTCTTGCCGGCCTTGGTGTCGCGCAACCCTTCTACGATCAGCGGATGGCGGGCGAGCTTCTTGTCGAAAGCCTGGTAGACGGTGGTCGCGGCGGCCGAGTCCTTGTTGCGCGACAGCCAGCGCGCATAGGCCTCGGTGACACGCAACATGGAATCGTCGAGCTTGTAGGCACGCTCGAACCGGGCGCCCGCGTCTTTCTCCTTGCCGGCGAGCTCGAGGATCATGCCGGCATGGAGATCCTTGAACAGCGGATACCATTCCGGACCGGCCAGCTTGTCGATGGTGGCGACGCCGCCCTTGGCATCACCCGCACCATAGGCGGCCCAGCCCGACAGCAGCGTGGCGACGAGATCGGTGATCGGACCGCGGATCGACTGGTTGATGTTGGTCTGCGCGGTCGCGTACTTCTTGAACTTGAGATCGTGCACGCCGACGACGAGGCGCGCAACGCGGTTGGTCTTGTCGATGGTCAGGATGCGCTCGGCGAGTTTGACGGCTTCGTCGATGTCACCGTCGGCGACCGAAGAGATGAAGGCGCGGTCGAGCAGCTCGTTGTTCTTGGGATCGGTGCGCAGGGCCGAGCGATAGAACGCGGCGGCGGAGGCCGCATCGCGCTCGACGCTGGCGTGGCGGGCGGCGAGGTAGCTGCCAGAAGTGGTCAGCGCCTTCAGATCGTTTCGGGTCGGAAACTGCGCCGCCGTGTCGGACGGATGATCCGGCGTCTGCGCCAGGACCCTGCCGGGGACCGTCGCGATCGCTGTGCCCATGAGGGCGATGGCGGCAACAGTCCAGCGGTTGAAACGATTTGAAAACATCAGGGCTCGCCTTGAGTTGGTAGTGCCTGGGTCTGAAGAAGGCCGTATCGCATGCGAACGCGGCCGGTGGCATGGGGACCCGGAACCGTCGGGCCGACAATGCCGCTTTTGGCGCTTCACCGCAAGGATTCGGGCCGGGCGATCCCCTCCGCACGCCCCAAATCGGCCAAGTGACCGGTCAAGAGCGCCCCAAGACGCCGCCAGTATGGCCTTATCGTGACCACGGACCGCGACCGCGGCCGGGTTCTCACGCGAACGTGCGTCGCAGGGCCAAGGTCACGCAATATTGGTCGCCCTTGGGCCTTGGTCACCTGGATCTTGCGGACCCCGCCTACATCGCCTCGTAGTTCGGACCGCCGCCGCCCTCGGGGGGAACCCAGGTGATGTTGCCGTTGGGGTCCTTCACGTCGCAGGTTTTGCAGTGAACGCAGTTTTGGGCATTGATCTGGAAGCGCGGGCCGGAACCTTCCTCGATCCACTCATAGACGCCGGCCGGGCAATAGCGATTCGAGGGACCTGCAAACACGTCGTGCTCGGACGTCTTCTGGAGGTTCATGTCCGTGACCTTGAGATGGACCGGCTGGTCCTCCTCATGATTGGTATTGGACAGGAATACCGAGGAGAGCTTGTCGAAGGAAATCTTGCCGTCAGGCTTCGGGTAGGTTCTCGGCGCGTGGGTCTTGGCCGGATCGAGCGTCGCGCGATCGGGCTTCGCGTGCGACTGGGTGCCAAACAGGGACCCGCCGAACAGCGTGTTGCACCACATGTCGAAGCCGCCGAGCGCAACGCCGAGCACTGTGCCGAACTTCGACCACAGCGGCTTGACGTTGCGGACCAGGAACAAATCCTTGCCGACCGAGGAGGAGCGCCAGGTGTTCTCGTAATCGACGATCTCGTCATTGGCGCGATCGGCGGCAATGGCGGACGCAACGTGCTCGGCGGCGAGCATGCCCGTGCCCATCGCGTTGTGCACGCCCTTGATCCGGGGAACGTTGACGAAGCCGGCCGCGCAGCCGATCAGGGCGCCGCCGGGGAAGCTGAGTTTCGGGACCGACTGATAGCCGCCCTCGGTGATGGCGCGCGCGCCATAGGCGAGCCGCTTGGCACCTTCGAAGGTGGAGCGGATCGACGGATGGGTCTTGAAACGCTGAAACTCGTCGAACGGTGACAGATACGGGTCGTCGTAGTTGAGATGCACGACGAAGCCGACGGCAACGAGGTTGTCGTCGTAGTGATAGAGGAACGAGCCACCGCCGGTCTTCAGATCGAGCGGCCAGCCGAACGAATGCTGGATCATGCCCTTCTGGTGCTTGGCGGGATCGATCTGCCAGACTTCCTTGAGCCCGATGCCAAATTTCGCCGGCTCGCTCGTGGTATCCAGCGCGAACTTCGCGATGAGCTGTTTGGTCAGGCTGCCGCGCGCGCCTTCCGCGAACAGCGTGTACTTGCCGAGCAATTCCATGCCACGGGTAAAGGAGTCCTTCGGCTTGCCGTCCCGACCGATGCCCATGTCGCCGGTGGCAATGCCCTTCACCGCGCCCTGCTCGTCATAGAGCACCTCGGCCGCGGCAAAGCCCGGATAGATCTCGACGCCGAGGGCCTCTGCCTTGCGCGCCAGCCAGCGGCAGACATTGCCAAGCGAGCCGATATAGCAGTGATGATTGTCCATCAGCGGCGGCATGATGAAGTTAGGCAGCCTGATCGCGCTGCCGCCCGTCATCCAGTAGAAGCGATCGTCCTTCACCTGGGTCTTCAGAGGACAATCGGAATCCTCGCGCCAGTCCGGGATCAGCTTGTCGAGCCCGGCCGGGTCGATCACGGCGCCGGAGAGAATATGCGCACCGACCTCGGAGCCCTTCTCCACAACGACGACATTGAGTTCGGCATTGATCTGCTTCAGCCGGATCGCTGCAGCCAGGCCCGAGGGGCCGGCGCCGACGATGACGACGTCGAATTCCATGGATTCGCGCGGGGGAAGTTCTTCGGTGCTCATCTGATCTCAGCCCTTGAGACGGTCCTTGGTCGATTGCGCCCTCTTGTTTCCGATTTTTCCGGGTAGGACAACCTCGGAAATGCGTTTCGCCGGGGTGCAAGGCGCCCCAAACTGGACTAATAGTCAGACTTTCCAATGATCCCAGAACCCGCACCCACGGTCCGAGAGCTTCTCGCCTTCTATCTGGAGGCCGGAGTCGATTGCACGCTCGCAGAGGAACCGATCGACCGCCTGGCGGAATTGGATGCTCCACCTGCGGCCCCGCGCGCCCCACCTCCGCTCGAGGCGCCACGGCCGGCCGCCGCGCCGGCGGTGTTGCGCGGCGAGGCTGCGCCCGCACCCGACATCGCGATCGCCTCGGCGCGCGAGGCCGCACGCACCGCGCCGACCTTGGAGGCGCTGCGCGAGCTGATGCAGGGCTTCGACGGCTGCGCGCTGAAGCACACAGCGACACGGTTGGTTTTCGCCGACGGTAATCCGCAGGCGCGCATCATGTTCGTCGGCGAGGCACCGGGCCGCGACGAGGACATCGAGGGGCTTCCCTTCGTCGGGCGCAGCGGCAAGCTGCTCGATTTGATGATAGGAGCCATAGGCCTCAACCGCACCACCGCGTACATTGCCAACGTGATCCCCTGGCGGCCGCCCGGCAACCGCACGCCGACGCCGCAGGAGACGCAAATCTGCCTGCCGTTCATCCAGCGCCAGATCGAGCTGGTGAATCCGGATGTGCTGGTGACGCTCGGCAATCCCTCGACGCAGACGCTGCTGTCGACCCGCGAAGGCATCATGCGCACCCGCGGCCGCTGGTTCGACTACGAGACGGGCGCGCGCACCATCCGCGCGCTGCCGACCTTCCACCCCGCCTATCTGTTGCGCTCGCCGTCGTACAAGCGGCTGGCCTGGCAGGATCTGCGCGCGATCGCGAAGGCGCTGGCGGGGGCGTGAGGAGCCGTACGACCCTTCCCCGTCATTGCGAGCGCAGCGAGGCAATCCAGAATCTTTCCGCGGACTCTGGATTGCGTCGTCGCAAGCGCTCCTCGCAATGACGAGGGAAAGGGCGAGCGACTAAGTCCCCTTCGGCCGCACGATGGCCCAGCCGATGCGCAGCAGTTGCTGGCGTCCGGTCACCAGCCATTCGAAGGCGCGCGGGACTTCCGGGACGATGCCGGGAAAGCGCGCGAGGATGTCCGGCGGCGGAGTGCCGCCGGTATCAGAGGCGCGCCAGACCACGACGCCGCCGGTCTCGCTGAACTTGGCCTGATTGATCCAAGGCGTCCGCGCAGGCTCGGCATCGATGAAGAGATGCGGCCGGCCGGAATGCAGCGTGATCAGGCTCGCAAGCTGGGTCTCGCCGGCGACCGCGCGCAGGCGATGATTGGTGCGACGGGCAAAGCTCTCGTCGAAGAAGTCCGAAATCGCGCGCGCCGGCATCGAGGTCGCGATCTCGTTGGCACCGGTCCACGGCAGGAGCAGGACGGCGAGCACGACGCCGAGTGCGGGCGCGACGACGGCGGCCGCCCAGACCATCCGCAGCATCCTCGCGCGGCGCATCGCGATGAGATCGCCGGCCCCCACGACCACGGCAAGCCCCGACAACACCAGCACGACGCCGGCGCCGCCGACGACGGCGTCGAGGCCCAGCAGGCCGGAGATCAGCACCGCGCCGAGTGGCGGCGCCAGCGCGAAGAAATAGACGAAGTTGCGCGCGAGCGGCTCGACCGGTGGGCGGTAGATGATCGGCGCCTCCTCGCTCTTGGGAACGAACAGGCCGGTGTTGAGGACCGTCAGCGCCGGGATCGCCGCCGCACCGAGCAGGAGCCCCCCGAGCAGCCAGGCCGCGTGCAGGGCGCGGGCATTGAGCTGGGCGACCTCAGGCAAGGCCGGCAGGACGAGCACCTCGGCGCGCATCAGCCAGACGGCATAGGGCAATGCCAGCACGGCGACGACCACCAGCGCAAACAGTGGGTCGAATGCGCGCAGCGTGCGGCGGCCGTCCGCGCTTGCGAGCGCGAAGACGACGATCAGCAGCAAGAAGAAGATCGCAGCCGGCGTCGTCAGCAGCAAGAGGCCCGCCTCGATCGACCAGGCGAACCAGGCATTGCCGCGGCGCTGTCCGATGATCTGCCAGGAATGCAGCAGCAGCAGCGCCCAGAGCGGCCGCGCCAGCACCAGGGGGCCGAAGTCGAGTGCGGGCGAGGAGAAGGCCAGCAGCGTCATGGTCAGCAGCACGGCCAGCACTGCCTGCTGGGGGCCGACCACCGCGCGGGACAGATGATAGAGCGCGATGAAGGTCGCGACCCCACAGAGCTCCGCCAGGACGTAGACGCCGAACACGTGGCCGCCGGCGGCGCGATAGGCGATGTCGGCGAGCCAGACCGGCAAGGGCGGACCCAAATCAGTGCCGACCTGGTATTCGCGGCCGAACGCCAGCAGGGTCGCGAGGCTGCCGGGCGGGCTGCGATAAAACACCAGCGCCACGAGCAGCCACATCGCGGCCTGGAGCAGCACGGCGATCCAGACGATCAGCCGCGGCCGCGCGCGAATGAGCTCGATGACCAGGGAGGTAAACCGCATGCAACGTCCGAAAGATGCAGCCAACCCGTGAAGCCGGCCCTATTCGCTCACGACTATTTTGATAGAGGGCGCGGCGCGTCGTGGCAACCGAGTCTCGTCTAGAGATTTGCCGACGCGTCGACTTCCAGGCTCGTGTCCACCTGCAGCTCGATCTCGGTCACCGCAAACAGATCCTGTGCCGGCTCGACCGTCCAGGGCATGTGCTTGGCGCGGGCGGCGGCGACGGGGGCGAAGAAGCTGCGATGGTGGACGGTGGGACCGAGGCGGTTGAGCGCGTCGAGGTGCTCGGGCACAGCGTAGCCCTTGTGCTGCTCGAAACCGTAGCCGGGACAGTCCTGAGCCAACGCGCACATCAGGCGGTCCCGCGTCACCTTGGCGATGATCGAGGCCGCTGCGATCGACAGGACGATGCCGTCGCCGCCGATCACGGCCTCGCAATCGCATTCCGTGTCGAGCCGGTCGCGGCCGTCTACGAAGACGTGCCGGGGCTGCTCGGGCAGCGCCACCACGGCGCGCTTCAGCGCCCACAGCGAGGCGCGCAGGATGTTGTCGCGGTCGATGCGGGCGCGCGAGGCGACGGCCACCGAGACCTGGGCGGTCGCGCAGATCTTGTCGAACAGTCTTTCGCGCTCCTCGGCCGTCAGGCGCTTGGAATCATCGATGCCGCGCGGGATGCGGTCGGGATCGAGAATCACCGCCGCCGCCACCACAGGACCCGCCAGCGGCCCGCGGCCGGCCTCATCGCAGCCCGCCACCGGCCAGACGCCGCGCTTCATCAGCGCGCGCTCGCGGCGGAAGCTTGGGGCGACGATGATGGCGCTCTTTGTGCCGGCCAGCGCCTTGGCGATTTTTTTGGGCGCAGCTTTCTTGTTTTCAGGCGCAGCCTTCTTGGGCGCACCTTTGGCCGGCTTCTTGGCGGACTGATCCCGAATCATGGCGGGATCGTGCGCAAGCGGCACGGCCTGCGCAACCGGGAACCTCGGACAATTCCCGCTATTCAAGATTCAAGTCAGCCGCCCTATTCCGCCAGATGCACCCGCCGGTCCTCGCCGACGTCGATGCCGGGTGCGACCACGACTTCCCATGGATGGCCATCAGGATCGGCGAAATAGCCGGAATAGCCGCCGTAATCGGTCTCATGCGCGGCCTTCAGCAGCGCGGCTCCCTTGCCGATGGCGAAAGCCAGCACCGCATCCACCTCCTCACGCGCGCGGCAGTTCCAAGCGAGCGTCATGCCGCGGAACGTCGATGGCCTCGGATGATCCGGCAATCTGGCGTCGACCGCGAGCTGGTCCCAGGGAAACAGCGCGAGCACCGGACCGCCGGTGTCATAGAACGCAACGGCCTCACCGGTCACCTTGAGCCGGCGCGAAAACCCGAGCGCGTCGTAAAAGGCAATACTGGCGCGGATGTCATTCACGCCCAGCGTGATGACGGTGAGCCGCGGGATTGGAGCTGGCAGTTCCTGACTCATACGACGCCTCTCCCACTTCGTCCCTCAGAACAGGCTGAGCTGATCGCCGTTCCGCTTCGGCTTGGCAAAATGATCCGTCGTCAGCTTGGAGCGCCGCTTGTTCAGCCCGAGCCTGTCGCAGGCGATCTCGAAGCGGCGGCCGATGGTCCAGGCCATCGGACCGGTGCCCTTCATGCGCTCGCCCCATTTCGCGTCGTAGTCGCGGCCGCCGCGCATGTCGCGGATCAGCGTGAAGACGTGGCGATAGCGGTCCGGATAGTTCGCCATCAGCCATTCCCGAAAGAGATCGCGCACCTCGAGCGGCAACCGCAGCAACACGTAGGAGGCTTCCTTGACGCCGGCATGAGCGGCGGCGTCCAGGATGCGCTCGATCTCGGAATCGTTCAGCGCGGGGATGACGGGGGCGACCATGACGGTGGTCGGAATGCCGGCCTCGGAAAGCTGCTTCAGCGCCTCCAGCCGCTTCGGCGGCGTGGACGCCCGCGGCTCCATGGTGCGCGCCAATTTCGGATCGAGCGAGGTCACGGAGATCCCGACCTTGGCGAGGTTGCGCTTGGCCATGCGCGCGAGAATGTCGATGTCGCGGGTCACCAGCGCCGACTTGGTGACGATCCCGACGGGATGGCCGGCGCGCTCCAGCACCTCCAGAATGCCGCGCATGATTTTGCGCTCGCGTTCGATCGGCTGATAGGGATCGGTGTTGGTGCCGATCGCGATCATCCGCGGCTCGTAGCCCGGCGCTGCAAGCTCCTTCTCGAGCAGCGCCGGCGCCTCGGGCTTCACGAACAGCTTCGACTCGAAGTCGAGCCCCGGCGACAGGCCGAGATAGGCATGGGTCGGCCGCGCGAAGCAATAAACGCAGCCGTGCTCGCAGCCGCGGTAGGGATTGATCGAACGATCGAAGCCGATGTCGGGAGAATCGTTGCGGGTAATCACCTTGCGCGAGGTGTCGATCCCGACCGTGGTCTTGAACGGAGGCAGTTCTTCAAGGCTTTGCCAGCCATCGTCGAATGCGACGCGCGCCTCGGCCTCGAACCGGCCGCTGGCGTTGGACTGCGCGCCCCGGCCTCGCCTGCGCTGGCGGTCGATGGCGACCGCCAGCTCAGGGAAGTCAGAAGGCGCACCCGCCGGCTCGGAGGGCGCCGTGACCGGCGGGTGCTTGAGAGCATGAGAGGATGCTGGACTCATGAAGCCAAGATAGCACGCCAAAGGAACAAATCAAGAACACAAACAAAAAACGTGAAAACAACCCCATGCACAGTAGAGCTGCCCAAACTTCGCGCGCCCGCTTTTGACCTCACGCAACAGTGGCGTCACGGCGATCCCGTTTGATGCTGCCGAAGGATCGATCTCGCCGGAACTCGGTTGGTGACGATCCCGGGTGAAGGTCGGCAGGAACATGACAAATCAACAACAATTGGCCGCAGCGAGCAGCGACCTCGATCTGCTCGACCGCTACTGGCGCGCCGCGAACTATATCTCCGTCGGGCAGATCTACCTGCTCGACAATCCGCTGCTGCGCGAGCCGTTACGGCCCGAGCACATCAAGCCGCGTTTGCTCGGCCATTGGGGCACGACGCCCGGGTTGAACTTCATTTACGCCCATCTCAACCGCGTCATCCGCGCGCTGGACCTGAGCGTGATCTATGTCTGCGGTCCCGGCCACGGCGGCCCCGGCATGGTCGCCAACACCTATC
Source organism: Bradyrhizobium sp. MI1.3 (assembly GCF_055811695.1). Lineage (NCBI taxonomy): Bacteria > Pseudomonadati > Pseudomonadota > Alphaproteobacteria > Hyphomicrobiales > Nitrobacteraceae > Bradyrhizobium > Bradyrhizobium sp. MI1.3. Next base: position 21,137 of record NZ_JBVVPQ010000041.1, read on the forward strand.
TCGAAGGCAGCTACAGCGAGATCTATCCCGATATCGCGCGCGATGCCGACGGATTGCGCAAGCTGTTCAGACAGTTCTCCTTCCCCGGCGGCATCCCGAGTCACGCGGCGCCGGAAACGCCCGGTTCGATCCACGAAGGCGGCGAGCTCGGCTACGCGCTGGTGCATGCCTATGGCGCGGCCTTCGACAATCCCGACCTGATCGTCGCCTGTGTCGTCGGCGACGGCGAGGCCGAGACCGGCCCGCTCGCCGCGTCCTGGCACTCCAACAAGTTCCTCAATCCTGCCCATGACGGTGCGGTGCTGCCGATCCTGCATCTCAACGGTTACAAGATTGCCAATCCGACCGTGCTCGGGCGGATGCGCGACGACGAGATCCGCAATCTGTTCCGCGGGCTCGGCCACGAGCCGCTGTTCGTCGAGGGCGACGATCCCAAGCCGATGCATCAGGCCATGGCGGACGCGCTGGATGTCGCGTTCGCCAGCATCCGGTCGATCCAGCAGCACGCCCGCGACGGCCGCAAGAGCATCGAACGCCCGCGCTGGCCGATGATCGTGCTGCGCAGCCCGAAGGGCTGGACCGGCCCCAAGGAAGTCGACGGCAAGAAGGTCGAAGGTTTTTGGCGGGCGCATCAGGTGCCGGTCGCGAACTGCCGCGAGAATCCGGCGCATCTGAAGATTCTCGAAGACTGGATGCGCAGCTACGAGCCGGAAAAGCTGTTCGACGCCAACGGCGCGCTGATTGCCGAGCTCCAGGCGCTCGCGCCCGAAGGCAATCGCCGCATGGGTGCCAATCCGCACGCCAATGGCGGCCTTCTGAAGAAGGAGCTGAAGCTGCCGGACTTCCGCAGCTTCGCCGTCGAGGTAACTCAGCCGGGCGGCGTCGTGGCGGAGGCGACCCGCGAGCTCGGGAAATTCCTGCGCGACGTCATCCGCCTCAACGCCGAGGCCCGCAACTTCCGCATCATGGGTCCGGACGAGACCGCGTCAAACCGGCTCGATGCGGTGTTCGAGGCCACGGAACGCGTCTGGATGGAGCCGACAAAACCTTACGACGTGCATCTCGCCCAGGACGGACGCGTGATGGAAGTCCTGAGCGAGCATCTCTGCCAGGGCTGGTTAGAGGGCTATCTGCTCACGGGCCGGCACGGCTTCTTCTCCTGCTACGAGGCGTTCATCCACATCGTGGATTCCATGTTCAACCAGCACGCCAAATGGCTGAAGGTGACCCGGCATCTGCCGTGGCGGCGACCGATCGCCTCGCTCAACTATCTGCTCACCTCGCATGTCTGGCGTCAGGACCACAACGGCTTCAGCCATCAGGATCCCGGTTTCGTCGATCTCGTCGCCAACAAGAAGGCCGACATCGTCCGCATCTACTTCCCGCCGGACGCCAACACGCTGCTGTGGATCGCCGATCATTGCCTGCGCACCTATGACCGCGTCAACGTCATCGTCGCCGGCAAGCAGCCGGCGCCGCAATGGCTGTCGATGCAGGAGGCGGCCACGCATTGCGACGCCGGCATCGGTATCTGGAGCTGGGCCGGCACGGAAGACGCGAATGGCGAGCCCGATGTCGTGATGGCCTGCGCCGGCGACGTGCCGACACTGGAAACACTCGCCGCCGTCGACCTGCTGCGCAAGGCGCTGCCCGAGTTGAAGATCCGCGTCGTCAACGTCGTCGACCTCATGACGCTGCAACCCAGGGAGCAGCACCCGCACGGTTTGTCCGATCGCGACTTCGACGGCCTGTTCACGCGCGACAAGCCGGTGATCTTCGCCTATCACGGCTATCCCTATCTGATCCACCGGCTGACCTATAACCGCACCAACCACGCCGGCATGCACGTCCGCGGCTTTGCCGAGGAAGGCACCACGACGACGCCGTTCGACATGGTCGTGCTCAACGAGCTCGACCGCTATCACCTCGCGATCGAGGCGATCGAGCGCGTGCCGGGACTGGCCACCAAGGCGGCGCAGGTGAAGCAGCAATTCCGCGACAAGCTGATCGAGCATTCGCGCTATGTGCGCGAATACGGCGAGGACATGCCGGAAATCCAGGAATGGGTCTGGCAGAACAGCGCCGGCGGCAACACGCCGGCGCAGGCAGGCGACTGACAGCAGCCATGTCGAACACGGTACTCGTTTTCAACTCGGGATCGTCGAGCGTCAAATTCGGCCTGTTCGAGATCTCGGCGGCCGAGCCCACCCTGCTCTGCAAGGGCCTGCTCGACGAGCACGAGACGAAGCCGCGGCTCGTCGTGAAGGGCCCCGTGGGCGAGGACCTGTTCGAGAAACGGAGGGAAGCATCGGATGCGGACAGCGATCATCTGTTCGCCGACGTGCTCGGCTTCATCGAGGATCGTTTCGGCGACTATCGCTTGCGCGCCGTCGGCCATCGTGTCGTCCATGGCGGTCCGGACTATTCCGCTCCGGTCGAGCTGACGGATGATGTCACCGCAAAGCTGGAAGCGCTGACGCCGCTGGCGCCGCTGCACCAGCAGCGCTGCCTGGCGTCGGTCCGCACCATCACGGCGATAAGGCCCGACCTGACGCAGATCGCCTGCTTCGACACCGCTTTCCACCACGGCATTGCGCCGCCCGCCAGCCGCTTCGCCATTCCGAGAGGTTATGAAGAGCGCGGCGTCCGGCGCTACGGATTTCATGGCCTCTCGTTCGAATATGTCGCGGGACGGCTCGCCCGAATCGCACCACAGCTCGTGGCGAAGCGCACTGTGATCGCGCATCTCGGCAACGGCGCGAGCCTGTGCGGCGTGCGCGACGGCCGCAGCATCGACACCACGATGGGACTGACGCCGCTCGACGGACTGGTGATGGGCACGCGCTGCGGTAGGATCGACCCGGGCGTGCTGCTCTATCTGCAACAGCACGAGAAAATGTCGGTCGAAGATGTCCAGCACCTGCTCTATCACGAATCGGGCCTGCTCGGCGTCTCCCGCATCGCTTCGGATATGCGCACGCTGCTTGCGAGCAGCGAAGCTGCGGCACGGGAGGCGGTCGAGCTCTTCACCTTCCGCGCCGCGCAGGAGGTGGCGGCGATGGCGACAACGCTTGCCGGGCTGGACTGCCTGATCTTCACCGGCGGCATCGGCGAACACGCCGGGGAAATCCGCAGCGCGATCGGTGAGCGTCTCGACTGGCTCGGTGTGCGCATCGATGCCGCTGCGAATGAGGCGGCGCGCGAGCGCATCAACGATGGCGATAGCGCAGTCGATGTCTTCGTCATTCCAACGAATGAGGAACTGATGATCGCGCGGCATTGTGCGGCGGGCCGTCAGCTCGTGATCAACGGCGTACGTCGGCGTCGCTTCCCTTCGCCCGTTGCGGGAGAAGGTGGCGCGAAGCGCCGGATGAGGGGTTCTTTGGTCGCTCACGTATGCATGTGAGTATGCGGAGACATACCCCTCACCCCTGTAAGTTTGTGTCTCCTTGCGGGGCTGCCCTCTCCCGCAAGGGGGCGCGGGCGCAGTCACGAGCATCTCGCTCGCGGGATAAATTGATCCAGCGGCCCGCGCGTTCTAATGCGTCCCCGACCAAATCTGGAAACACCCGATCGCGACCTCGATCACGATCAGCACCACCACGGCGATTTCGAGGCGGAGCGAGCGCTGGGTATCGATGATGTCGGTAAGTGCGTTGGCGGTCGCGGACACGGCGGCGAGCTTGCGCTCGAGCGTGTCCAGGCGCTCCTTCAGTTCGTACTCGTCTTCAAGGCGGGCATAGAGCCGGTCGAGTTCGGGTTTCTCCCAGAGCACGTCGGGTTTCTCGGCCACCGCAACACGGCCGGCGACGCGCTGCTGGACGAGAAGCGCATTGCCGATCAATTGCAAGATGCCCTTGCGCCGGGGCGGCGTGCGGCCCTGCTCGGCGAGCTTGCGCGCAAATGGCTCGATCACGTCGAAGACGGCGGCGACGCGGCGCTCGTCACGTGCGAGCGAAGTGCTCTTGGCAAGCGCGTCCGCGATCAGCAGCAGCCGGTCGTCGGAGAATTTGGCGAGACAGATCGGGCCGCCCGGCTGGATAGCCTCGGCGCTTTCGTCCTTGCAGAGTTGCGCATGCGCGATCTCCTCCTCGTAGGGGCTGAACTCGCCGATCACGCGGGGCTTCAGGCTGTCGATCAGCACTTTCTCCTCCGAAGGGAGGAGACCGATCAGCACCACGACGCCGTAGCGGAAGATGACCGCAAGGCCGGCATGGACGCGGAAGGCGGCCGGCATCGAGGAGACTGTCGCGCCCATTTCGAGTCCGGAGGGATTGATGCGTTCACCCAGCATCACGGCGCGGATCCGCAAGGTCGGCGCGCCGTCCGGCCTGGGAGATGTTGCCGGCGAGTTAACAGCAAGTTGATCGGCGTTCATTCAAAGCCTCGTCAGCAGCACCATTGCACGGTTTTTCCCGTTCTCCCGCTATCGCATCCTCCTCTTGCAGGATTTACGAACGGCCGGCGCGCCTCGCAATGTTGCGGTTCGTCTCCGGACTAATACGGACAGGACAGGCTTGGGGCGACACATTCGGCAATATCGCCGCCCCGTACGGGACACATTTGGATGCGACAGCTGCAGCGGTTTACCATCGTATACCCGAAGCGCGGCCGGAAAGTTGCTCGGCAGCGCCACATGTTTTATGACGCCCTCATAATGAGCTACGCTTCTCCCGAAGTGTGGACACTGAAGCCTCAATCATGCTGAGCGTCATCATTCCGACCGAAGGCGTCGAGCAGACGGCGGTCGCCACTCTGGCCGCGCTGGTACCCGGTGCCGCCGCAGGCATCATCCGGGAAGTGCTCCTGGTCGACGGCACCCGCAATGGCGTCATCGAGCGCGTTGCCGACGTCGCGGGCTGCCGTTTCATCGGCTTCGAAGGATCCACGCAAGGCGCCGCGCTCGCCGCCGGCGCACTCCAGGCCCGTTCGTCCTGGCTGATGTTCCTCCCTGCGGGCGCTGTGCTGGAAACCGGCTGGATCGAGGAAACCACCCAGTTCATCCAGTCCGTCTCGACCAGCGGCCGGGATCGTGCGGCCGTCTTCCGCTATGCCCGCTCGCCCTACGCCGATGCCGGCTTCCGCGATATTCTCTGGGCCCTGATGCGCAAGCTCGTCGGTCCCTTCGGCGATCAGGGACTTTTGATCGCGCGTGATCACTACGACCGCATCGGCGGCTACGCGCCCCAAGCCCGCCGCTCCGAGGCGCGGCTGCTGCGGCGGCTCGGCCGCTCGTCGCGGATCATGCTGCGCAGTCGGATCGTCATGGTCGGCTAACACTCTCGATACTTGCCAAAGTCAAATAATTGTTTGACAATGGCAAGTATCAAGGTGACCCATGTCATTTAACGGTACCGACGACCACATCGCAGCGGTCCGCGCCTTCAACCGCTTTTACACCCGCAAACTTGGCGTGCTCGACCAGCACCTTGGAAAGAGCCCGTTCTCGCTCAGCGAGGCCCGCGTGCTCTACGAGCTCGCACAACGGGACGACCTTGCCGCCAAGGAGATCGGCAACGAGCTTGGCCTCGACCCCGGCTATCTCAGCCGCATAGTCCAAAGCTTCGACGAAAAGGGCCTGATCACCCGCAGGCCCCTGCCCGCGGATCGCAGGCAATACCAGCTCAGCCTCACCGCCAAAGGGCGCCAGGCCTTTGCCAAGCTGAACCTGGGCTCGCAAAATGAGGTCGCCGCTATGCTGGCTCAGCTTTCGGCCAGCGATGCAACGCGGCTCACGCAGGCTATGGCGACCATCGAGGCTGTGCTGGAGCGTCGAAGCCAGCCCGCGGCTTTCATGCTGCGCAGCCATCGCGCCGGCGACATGGGCTGGGTCATCTCCCGGCAGGCCGCCGCCTATGCGGCCGACTACAACTGGGATATCAGCTACGAGGCCCTGGTCGCCGAGATCTGCGCACAGTTCATCAAAAACTATGACCCCGCGCGCGAGCACTGCTGGATTGCGGAAGTGGATGGCGAGCCGGTCGGCTCGATCTTTCTGGTCAAGGCCACGGACGAGATTGCCAAGCTGCGGCTGTTGCAGGTGGAAAAGAAAGCGCGGGGACTCGGTGTCGGCCGCGCGCTGGTCCAGCAATGTATCCAGGGTGCGCGCGAGAGGGGCTACAGCAAGATGACGCTGTGGACGCAAAGTATCCTGGTCGCCGCGCGTGGCATCTATCAAAGTGCAGGCTTCAAGCTCGTGAAGGAAGAGAAGCACCACAGCTTCGGTGTCGATCTGATCGGCGAGACCTGGGAGCGGGATCTCTGACTATTTCGCAACGAGCGAGATGCGCATGAATGCGCCCTCGCCCCTTGCGGGAGAGGACAGCGCTGCTGGTAGACACTCACTCACTAGGGTGAGGGGTATGTCTCCGAGCACTCCGTGCCGATAGATACCCCTCATCCGGCGCTTCGCGCCACCTTCCCCCGCAAGGGGAGAAGGGAAGCAAGCACTACACCGTCGCGCCCTGGGCCTTCGGCCGACGCAGATGCTCGTCCAGCCGCGGCATGATCTCGACGAAATTGCAGGGACGCGTGCGGTAATCGAGCTGGGCTTTGAGGATGCCGTCCCAGCCGTCGCGGCAGGCACCGGGCGAACCTGGGAGGCAGAAGATGTAGGTTGCGCCCGCGACGCCGGCCGTGGCGCGGCTCTGGATCGTCGACGTGCCGATCTTGGCGTGGCTCAGCATGTGGAATGCGATCGAGAAACCGTCCATGCGCTTCTCGAACAAGGGCTCGATCGCCTCCGGCGTGACGTCGCGCCCGGTGAAGCCGGTGCCGCCGGTGGTGATGACGACGTCGACGCCTGCGTCCGCAATCCAGCGGCGGATGACGGTGCGGATCGCCTCGACGTCGTCGGTGACGATCTCGCGCGCGGCGAGATGATGGCCGGCCGCGGTGAGACGGTCGGCCAAGGTCTGGCCGGATTTGTCATCCGCGAGCACGCGCGTGTCGGACACGGTGAGCACTGCGATGTTGAGCGGGACGAATTGTTTTGTTTCGTCGATGGAGGTCATTGTACTTCCTCTCGTGTCCCGGACGCGATGCAGCGCGTCAGCGGTGCGTCGCAGAGCCGGGACCCATGCTCGTGAAATCTCAGAGGCGCCGGCGTTATGGGCCCCGGCTCAGCAGCGCAGCATTACATGCTGCGCTGCGGCACGAAACCGTCAGCCTACTGTCCGCCACCAAACGTGTTGCAGGCCTGGACGGTGCCCTGCTGGTAGCCGGTCATGAACCACTGTTTGCGTTGCGCCGCCGAGCCGTGGGTGAAGGAATCGGGCACGACGCGGCCTGTGGACTGGCGCTGCAGCGTGTCGTCGCCGATCGCGCTCGCCGTGGTGAGTGCGGCGTCGATGTCGCCCGGCTCCAGGAAGTTCGGCCGCTTCTTCGCCTCGCGATTGACCCAGACACCGGACAGGCAGTCGGCCTGCAATTCGACCTTCACCTGGAGCGCATTCGACTCCGCCTTGCTGCCGGCCTGCTGCTGCAGGCGCGTCACGCGTGGAATGATGCCGAGCAGGTTCTGGATGTGATGGCCAGCCTCATGGGCGATGATGTAGGCGGTGGTGAAGTTACAAGCGGACTTGCCGGAGCAGCCGCGAAAACGCGTCTCGACCTCGCGGAAGAAACCGGTGTCGAGGAAGATGGTCTTGTCCGGCGGGCAATAGAACGGTCCCATCGCCGACTCGGCCCGGCCGCAACGCCCGCCATTGGTGACGTTGCGGAACAGCACGACCTTCGGACCGGTAAAGGACTGGCCCGAGGCCTGGAAGATCTCGCTCCAGCGATCGTCGATCTCGCCGAGGATGCCGGAGATCATGCTGCCCATCTCGTCGGTCGGCGCGCCGCGCTTGGCGTTGGACGACGACTGGCGATCGGTCTGGTAGGACGGCGCCTGGCCGCCGCCGGTGAGGATCTCGGCGCCGCCGATCAGGATGCGCGGATCGATGCCGAAGGCGTAGCCGACCAAGCCGAGCACGATGATGGTGCCGATCCCGAGCCCGCCGCCGCCCATGGGGAGGCCGAACCCGCCTCCTCCACCGCCCCCGCCACCATCGTCGCGACGATCCTCGATGTCGTCGCTGCGGCGGAAATCATCGTAGCGCATGGCGGCTTCCCTCGGTCCTGGCTGGCATCAATTGGGCGTAAAGGCGGCAAAGCTCAACGCACCATGCACGTAAAATTTCCATTGCGTTAATCAATATCCCGCTCGGCAATTATTGCCTAGTGCGACAGCATGGCAATGCCAGCAATTTTTTCCGGGCATCGAGCAATTTTTTCCGAGAGGAATTTCGAGTCTTTTTGCGCTCCGATCACAGCCGCAACGCGAAGAAACGCGAAATACACTGCAAAACACGGCGAATACGCGGAGCGAACCGCGTGCGAGGCGCGATGCGAGGGCTGCTTACGAAAGCGGCGGGTTAAGTCGATTTTTACTTTGCCGCTTCAATGTAACGGTCAGTCGGTTGTTTGGTCCCGCGTCGCCGACAGCGTCGCCTGAGTCAGAGTTCTTGAGTCATGGTAGAGTCGCGTCGCGGGGCGTCTGCAAGGGCGCCCCGCACAAATTTTGAGTCTCCTTCGCACAGCATCGTCCTCGGCGATTGCGTCGCAGAGATGTCGAAGCTTCAGGCTGGTTCGGTGGACCTGGTGTTCGCCGATCCACCCTACAATCTTCAGCTCAAGGGCGATCTCAAGCGCCCCGACGAATCCCATGTCGATGCGGTCGACGACGACTGGGACAAGTTCGATTCGTTCTCCGCCTATGACGATTTCACCCGCGCCTGGCTGCTCGCCGCCCGCCGCGCGATGAAGCCGTCGGCGACGATCTGGGTGATCGGCTCCTATCACAACATCTTCCGCGTCGGCGCGGTCATGCAGGATCTCGGCTTCTGGCTCCTGAACGACATCGTCTGGCGCAAGACCAATCCGATGCCGAATTTCCGCGGCCGCCGTTTCACCAACGCACACGAAACCATGATCTGGGCCGCGCGCGACGAGAAGGCCAAGGGCTACACGTTCAACTACGAGGCGCTGAAGGCCGCCAACGAGGACGTGCAGGCACGGTCCGACTGGCTGATCCCGCTCTGCACCGGCGAGGAGCGCCTCAAGGGCGCCGACGGCAAGAAAGTGCACCCGACGCAGAAGCCGGAAGGCCTGCTCGCGCGCGTGCTGCTGTCGTCCTCCAAACCCGGCGACCTCGTGATCGATCCCTTCAACGGCACCGGTACCACCGGCGCGGTCGCCAAGCGCCTCGGCCGCTCCTATATCGGCTTCGAGCGCGACAAGACCTATGCGAAAGCGGCACAAGCGCGCATCGCCGCGGTCGAGCCGTTGCCGGAGGCAAGCCTCGCCCCGTTCATGACGGCGCGCGAAGCGCCGCGGGTTGCGTTCTCGGAATTGATCGAGCGCGGCATGATCATGCCCGGCACCAAGCTGTTCGACGCCAAGAAGAAGCTCGGCGCGCTGGTCCGCGCCGACGGCGCCATCATGTTCGGCGACAAGGTCGGCTCCATTCACCGCATGGGCGCGGTGGCGCAAGGCGCGCAAGCCTGCAACGGATGGACCTTCTGGCACATCGAGACCAAGAAGGGTCTCAAGCTGATCGACGAGCTCCGCGCCGAGATCCGCGCCGGCATGGTGGCGGGGTAGCCTTCCCGTGATGTTGTAGGGTGGGCAAAGCGAAGCGTGCCCACCATTCTCGCCGCGATGTTCGGTGAGCACGGCGCTTTGCGCCTTTGCCCACCCTACGGCGTCTTGAATGACGCGACGGCCGGGACTAGATTGACTGTCTACGCCCCGTCTTGACCGGTCGAGCCATGCGACGACAGTCCGAGACATTGCTGCTGGTGCCGCTGCTTCCGATCTTTCTGGTCGGCATGTTTCCGATGTTCCTGATTGCGCTGCTGGGATTTTTCGGCCTCGCCTTGTTCGGCGTGCTCGTGGTCTGTGTCGGGCTCGCCAGCAGCAACGAGGCCCATGACAGTTTCAATCACGACGTCATCGTTCACGGCTATGCGCGCGGATCGGAGCGCGCGGCGCGGGCCTCCGACATGCATATCGCCACGCGGATCGGGCTGCGCCTCGAGGCTGTGGGCGCGGCCATGGTCATTACGGCGGCGATCGGCCTTTGTTACGCCGGCTGATCTGCGTCGCGCGCAGATACCGCCCGGCAAACTCGCCGGTTGCCCTCCCCGACAAGGTTCAGGCAAGACAAGGCCGCTTGCGGACATGTTGCTGCCTCCACTCTCGGCCAACAAACACAGGGGAGATGCCCGATGCTCAAATTCTATTTTAACGGTTCGCCGAACCCGACCAAGGTCGCGCTTTATCTCGAAGAGGCCGGCCTGCCCTTCGAGCCGGTGAAGATCGACACCCGCAAGGGCGAGCAGTTCACGCCGGACTATCTGAAGATCAATCCGAACGGCAAGGTGCCGGCGATCGATGACAACGGCACCATCGTGTTCGATTCCAACGCCATTCTGCTCTATCTGGCCGAGAAGACCGGCAAATTCCTGCCCGCCGCCAATGTTCGCGGTGAGATGCTGTCATGGCTGATGTTCGTCGCCACCGGCGTCGGGCCGTATTCGGGCCAGGCCGTGCACTTCAAGCATTTTGCGCCGAAAGACCAGAACCACGACTACGCGCATAACCGCTACCAGTTCGAGACCGATCGCCATTACAAGATTCTCGACGGTCACCTCAAAGGTCGCCGCTACATGGTCGGCGACAACTATTCGATCGTCGACATGGCGCTGTGGGGTTGGGCGCGGATGGTGCCATTCAAGCTTGGCGACGACGCCTTCGCGCGATATCCGGACGTGAAGCGGCTGGTGGACGAGATCTCGGCCCGGCCCGCGGCGACGCGCGCGATCGCGCTGAAGGACAAGTTCACGTTCAAGGCGGAGATGGACGACGAGGCCCGCAGCAACATGTTCAAGCACATGACGACGAAAGTCGCCTGATCGCACCACGTCACAATGCGAGGCCACGCGCATGCGCGTGGCCTTTTGCTTTTCATGCTCAGGCGGCGTGGACCGAGTTCAGGAAGTTGGCGACTTCCTGCTTCAAGCGGTTGCTGTCGGCCGACAGCGAGCGTGCCGCCGAAAGCACCTGCGAAGAGGCCGAGCCGGTCTCGGAAGCGCCGCGCTGCACGTCGCCGATGTTGGACGACACAAGCTGCGTGCCCTGGGCCGCCTGCTGGACGTTGCGGGAGATCTCCTGCGTCGCCGCACCCTGCTCCTCCACGGCGGCGGCAACCGTCGACGAGATCTCCGACAGCCGCTCGATGGTGCCGCTGATTTCCCTGATCGAGCCGACCGACTCCTCCGTCGCGGCCTGGATGCCCGAGACCTGCTGGGCGATCTCACCGGTGGCCCTCGCGGTCTGCTCCGCGAGCGCCTTGACCTCCGAGGCGACCACGGCAAAGCCGCGGCCGGCTTCACCCGCGCGCGCCGCCTCGATGGTAGCATTCAGCGCCAGAAGGTTGGTCTGGCCGGCGATGGTGCTGATCAGCTCGACCACGTCGCCGATGCGGGCTGCAGCCTTGGAGAGCTCGCTGACGCGCGCGTTGGTCTTGCTCACCTGACCGACGGCTTCGCCCGCGATGCGCGCGGATTCCTGCACCTGGCGCGCGATCTCCGTCACCGAGGAGGACAATTCCTCGGTCGCGGAGGCGACCGCCTGCACATTGGCCGAGGCTTCCTGGGAGGCGGATTGCACTTCGGTGGAGAGATCCTGCGCGCGCCTCGCGGTCGCGGTCAGGGTGCCGGCCGAGCCCTCGAGCTCCTGCGATGCCGAGGATACGGTATCGACGATCTCGCCCACCGCCTGCTCGAACTGACTGGCGAGCCGGGCCATGTCGGCCTTGCGGCCCTCGGCCTGCCGAGCCTCGGTTGCGGTCTGCTCATGGCGCAGCCTTTCGGTCTCGATCATGTTGGTCTTGAAGACGTCGATCGCCTTGGCCATATCGCCGATCTCGTCGGCCTTGCCGCGCGAGGGGATCTCGACGGCGAGATTGCCCCCGGCAAGCAGCCCCATTGCGCGCGTCATCGAGGTCAGCGGCCCCACGATGCTGCGGGCGGTCAGGAAGGCGACGATCAGTCCGAACAGGACGGCGAGGCCGCCCGCGATCTCCTGTAGCGAGGTCGTGCCGTCGATCACGGCATCGGCCGCCATGCGCGAATCGTTGTAATCCGCCTTCAAGGTGGTTTCCGTGACCTTGAGCTTGGCGATGCTCGCGGAGATGAGCGGTGCGAGATCCTTGTGGTAGATCTCGTCGGACCGCAGCATCGCGGCGGAGGTCGTTTCGAACGCGGCTTTGTAGATACCGAGCGCGGTCTTCACAGGCGTCAGAGACGACCGAAGGTCCGCCGCCTGCGGGCTCCTTTCGACGGCTGCCAGCCGCTGTACCGCCCTGTCGACATTGGTTCTGAAGGCGGTGGGGCCGTTGGTGTCGCGCAGAGCGAGGAAGCGCCAGTTCGCGATTCGAACCAACAGAACCCGGGACTCGAGGTCCGCGACGAGCGACACCGTGTCGTCGTCGGCGGCGGCGCGGGCCACATCGACCAGCTTGGCCATCTTGACGGTCAGCTCTTCGCCACTTGGCAACAGAGTCGCCTTGCCGGTCCGCGCCTCGTTGACGGCGTCGCCGAGACTGTCACGCAGGCTTTTCATTTTGGCGATGTCGGCGATCAGATCGTTGTAGAGCTTCCGCCGCTCCTCCGAGAGGGTGCCCTTTGCTCCGAGCTGCAACAGCCCGGTCGCCGCGGTCTCTCGCTCGGCAGCCTCCCGCATCGCAGGTTCGTTGGCATCGTAAATGTAGCGCAGATTGGCCCGCTGGATGGCCTGAAGATGGGTCGATATCTCCAGGATGTGCGCCGTGCTGTCCGACAATTTGGAGAGTTTTGCGACCTGATCCTGGACGGACCGCAAATTCCAGATGGCGACCACCGCCATCACAAGACCAACCGCCACCAAGGCCATGAAACCAGCGTACAGGCGTCCCCTGATCCGCAAACGAAAACTCGGCATTCCCACTGTCCACTCAGAAGCATGTGAATTCGGGCGGACGAACAAGTCCGGCGATTTGTCGCGCCACCCCGGCAGCCGCGGGTCGCGTTGTTCGCGAACCACGCTGCACCGCGACACAATGGGCGACACTCGTTAATTGAACCTTCAAATTTTTCGCGCGCGCATGCGCCAGACGGCACAACATCTGCTGATTTTATCGGCAGGTGAGCAAGGTTTTGGCCCGAAGCCCGCAGCGGCATGCATGCCGCTGCAGTCTACCGGCCTGTGCGACCGTCCGCCCCTCGCCGACCGCGGCGGACGGCACCGGTCGGCGGACGTGACGCCGCTCGATCCGCTCAGCTCGCGGCCCTCACGGCCGTTTGCGGAAACGGGCCGAGGGCCTTCTCGGTCAGCACCGAGTCGCAATATTCCCGGATCTCCTTGATCTTGCCGTCCTCGAGCCGAAACACGAGACAATAATCGTTGTCGTAGCGCACCCCCTCGGGCGTAACATTGTCGCCCTTTGCTTCGACGACGACGACATCGCCGTCGGCGATGAAGCGGTGGGCAACCGTCCGCGTCCGGTCGACAAGGCGGGTCCGCACATAGGCGTGCAGATCGTTGAGGATCGCCTGCTTGCCCGAAAAGGTGCGCGACCAGGAGTACTGGCCGGTCACGATCCATTTGGCGTCATCGGCAAGACTTTCGGTGAACAAACCGCGGTCGCGCGCAGCCGGATCGGGGCTGGCGGCGGCTGCAAAGATATCCTGCATCAGTTTCTTGTTGGCGCTCGCGCTCATGGCGGCATCTCCTTCGGTGAGAACACCGAGATCATCGCCGCCGGCTCTAAATTCTTCAAATCGATAGTGGATATGATATCTATTCGCCTCATGAATTTGAATTCGCTCGACCTCAATCTCCTGACCGCGCTCGACGCACTGCTGCGCGAGGCCAGCGTCAGCCGCGCCGCCTTGCGGATCGGGCTGTCGCAGCCGGCGGCCAGTCATGCGCTCCAGCGTCTGCGCGACATCCTTGGCGATCCGCTCCTGGTACGCACAGGCACGCGGATGGAGCTGACGCCGCGGGCGCAAGCCTTGCGCGCGCCGCTGGCGCAGGCGCTCGACCAGGTGCGCGGGCTGTTCGTATCGGATGAATTCGATGCGGCGCGCAGCGAGCGGCAATTCCGACTGATGATGCCGGACCTCGCGGTCGAGCTGTTGATGCCGCCCTTGATGGAAAAGGTGACGCAGGCCGCTCCCAACGTCCGGATCGACGTGGTGCCGTGGCGGGGACCGGCGATCTTCCACGCCGAGTTCGCCCGCACCATCGATCTCGTAATCTCGATCGGCAACGCCTTCAAGGGCTTTCATCGCCAGCTGCTCTACACCGACAGGGACGCGCTGGCAGTGCGGCGCGGCCATCCCATGGCTGCGAAGCTGAAACGGCGCGAGACGTTCCTGGCGGCGCGCCATGTCGGAGTAATTATCCGCGGCCAGCCCGAGGACCTGATCGACACCTGGCTGCGGACCAAGGGCATCGACCGGCACATCGCTCTCGTGGTCCCGGGTTATCTCGAAGCGCTGCACGTCGCTGCCCGCACCGACCTCGTCGCCTTCGTGCCGCGCCGGCTGATCGCGGCGCTGTCCAAGCAGCTCGGCCTCGTTACGGTGACGCCACCGCTCGACCCCGGGATCGACGAGCAGTTCATGTTCTACCCGACCCGCGCACAGATGGATCCCGGCTCGATCTGGCTCAGGCGGCTGATGCTGGAGACGGGACGGGAATTGGAGAAGCGGAAGGCTTCGTAGGGTGGGCAAAGCGACTTGTCCGCCGTAGCTCGAAGAGCGAGGGCGGAAGCTTGCCCACTACTTCTGTTGAAGTGATCAAAGATGGTGGGCACGGCACTACGCGCCTTTGCCCACCCTACAAGAGCCCTACGCCTTCTGCGCGTCCATCACCTTGCGCACGGCGGGGCGATCGGACATGCGCTTGAAATGATCGGCGATCTTCGGCGTTGCGTTGACGTCGACTCTGTCGCCTTCGAGCCAGGTCGACAGGGTGTAGAGATAAGGATCGCAGATCGTGTACTGCTCGCCCATCACCCAGGGTCCCTTGTACATCTTCTGCTCGATCAGGCCGAAGCAGGCGCCCATGGTCTTCGGAATCATCGCCTTCATGTCGGCGAACGAGCTTTCTTCGCTCGCCCAGCGCGCGCCGCGCATCTTGTGGGCATGGTTGATGTGCACGGTCGAGCAGAGATAGGAGTTGAAGGACTGCACCTGGGCGAAGTCGAAGGGATCGTCGAGCGGCGCGAGCTTCGCCTTGGGAAAGGTCTGCGCGAGATAGGCCAGCATCGCCGGCGTCTCGGTCAGGACGCCACGATCGGTCACCAGCGCGGGCACGCGGCCTTTCGGGTTGATCGCGAGATACTCCGCGCTGTTCTGCTGGTTGGTCTTGAAGCTCAGCCGCTCGGCCGCGTAGTCGGCGCCGGCTTCTTCCAGGGTGATGTAGGTGGCGAGCGCACAGGTGCCGGTGGCGTAGTAGAGCTTGAGCATGTCGGACCTCATGGGAAAGCCGGAAGTTAACGGCTGCCGGCCCCGAGGTCCATAGCACGGCGTTCTCAGTGCCCTTGCTCTTCGCAGTTGCCCACCGGCGCCCGGCTGTGCCAAGACGCCTCTAGTTGGAGGGGCTTTCCCATGACCGTACTCATCGCCGGTGGCGGCATCGGCGGCCTGACGCTTGCGCTCAGCCTGCACGGAATCGGCATTCCCGTGAAAGTGTTCGAGAGCGTCGCCGAGCTGCGGCCGCTCGGCGTCGGCATCAACGTGCTGCCGCATGCGGTGCGCGAGCTGATCGAGCTCGGGCTGATGGACAAGCTCGATGCCAGCGGCGTGCGCACCCGCGAGCTCGCCTATTTCTCCAAGCACGGCAAGCCGATCTGGAGCGAGCCGCGCGGACTGGAGGCCGGCTACAAATGGCCGCAATTCTCGATCCATCGCGGCACGCTCCAGCAGCTCCTGCTCGACACCGCTATCGAGCGGCTCGGCCGCGACAACATCCTCACCAGCCATCATCTGACCGGCTGGAGCGAAACCGCAGACGGCGTGCGCGCCGATTTCATCGACAAGGCCACCGGCAAGGCCGCGGGGACTTACGACGGCACGATCCTGATCGCCGCCGACGGCATCCATTCGGCTGCGCGAGAAAAACTCTATCCCGACGAAGGCCCGCCGATCTGGAACGGCCGCATCCTCTGGCGCGGCGTCACGCCTGCAAAGGCGTTCCTCAGCGGCCGTACCATGATCATGGCCGGCCACGAGATCCTGAAATTCGTCTGCTATCCGATCTCGAAGGAACCGGACGCCGCGGGCAACCATCTGATCAACTGGGTTGCCGAGCGCCACATGCCGCCGACCTATCAATGGCGGCGCGAAGACTATAACCGCACCGCGCGGCTGGAAGAGTTTCTGCCCTGGTTCGAGAGCTGGCGGTTCGACTGGCTCGACGTGCCCGGCCTCATCAAGAACTGCCCGCACGCCTATGAATATCCGCTGGTCGATCGCGATCCGGTGTCACAATGGACTTTCGGCCGCGTCACGCTGATGGGCGACGCCGCACATCCGATGTACCCGATCGGATCCAACGGCGCCTCGCAGGCGATCCTCGATGCCCGCACCATCACCCGCGAGATCCTGGCGCACGGCCCGACGCAAGCGGCCCTGCTCGCCTATGAGGCCGAGCGGCGGCCTGCAACCACCAGTCTCGTCCTGCTCAACCGCAAGAACGGCCCCGAGCAGGTGATGCAGCTCGTCGAAGAGCGCGCGCCGGATGGTTACAAGGTCGTCACCGACGTGCTGTCGCAACAGGAGCTGGAGGATGTTGCCGCCAACTACAAGCGCGTCGCCGGCTTCCAGGTGGAAGCGCTGAATGCGAAGCCGCCCATCGTGAGCGCGGGTGCGCGCGCGACGAAATGAGTATTCGCGCGAAGCGAGACGCGCGTTGATGCGCCCTCGCCCCTTGTGAGAGAGGGCAGCGATGCCGGTAGACGCGGACTCACTCAGGTGAGGGGTCTGTCTCCGCGAGCGCATCTCTGACAACTTGACCTCGCCGAGAGATACCCCTCATCCGGCGCTTCGCGCCAGCTTCTCCCGCAAGGGGAGAAGGGGTAGCGCCTACGCGGCTAGACTATTTGCCCACCACCCTCGCCGCTTCGAGCAGCCGCTCGCTCGCGCTTGCCGTCGCCAGCACTGTTCCGTCTTCCGCCATCAGCTTTGCCTCGACGAACGCAATCGTCTTGCCGAGCTGCGTCACCTTGGCCTCACCGATGATCGGTCCGGGCTTTGCGGGCGCCAGGAAATTCACGGTCATGCTGATGGTGGTGGTGTAGAGCCGGCCTTCGCTCATCACCAGCACGGCGGGGCCCATCGTGTCGTCGAGCATGGCCGAGAGCATGCCGCCCTGGATGAAGCCGGCCGGATTGCAGAACTCCGGCTTGCCGTCAAACGCGAGCTTGATCCAGCCTTCCCCGGGACGGGCATCGAGCAGACGCCACCCCAATAGCTCGGCACAAGGCGGCCTGGGAAAGTTGTCGAGCGCGGTCTTGATCATGCGAGCCTCCGTTGCCGATCACAGCTAACGCAGGGCTGCTGCCAGCATGTTGTCAGCAGGATGGGCTGCTAGGGGTCCAATCCATGCGCAATCACCTTACGCATGACGTTGGGCAATGCTTCGTCGGGGAGCGTGGCGATCGGCACCCAGCGCATGCCTGCCGGTGCCCGCGTGCGCGCTTCCACCTTGGCCGTGTAGACCACCAGTTCCAGCGGGAAATGCGTGAAGACGTGGGTGACCACGCCGACCTTGCGTTGCCAGCGCGACAGCCCCTTCAGCTCGGGCGCCTGCTGTTTTGCCTTGGCATCGTCCTGCTCGGCCAGCCAATCCGATCCCGGTACCTCGGTCATGCCGCCGAGCAGACCCTTTTCGGGACGGCTGCGGACGAGAAGCTCGTCGCCGCGCGTGACAACGAAAGCGGCGCCGCGCCGTAGCGCGCCGCTCTTCTTCGGCGCCTTGCGCGGAAACGTATCCTGCGTTCCCAGCGTGCGCGCCGTGCAGTCCTCGTTGAGTGGGCATAGCGAGCAGGCTGGCTTTTTCGGCGTGCAGATCGAGGCACCCAGATCCATCAGCGCCTGCGCGCTATCACCGGCGCGGGAGTCGGCGAGCAGCGTCGCAGCCAAGTGCTGGATCCGCGGTTTGGCCTGCGGAAGTTCTTCTTCAACAGCAAAGAGCCGCGAGACCACGCGCTCGATATTGCCGTCGACCGGCATGGTGCGGCGGTCGAACGCGATCGCCGCGATCGCTGCCGCTGTATAGGGCCCGATGCCCGGCAGCGCGCGCAGGCCCAGTTCGGTGTCGGGAAAGGTGCCGCCATGCTCGCGCATCACCGCGACCGCGCAGGCATGGAGATTACGGGCGCGAGAATAATAGCCGAGCCCGGCCCACATCCGCAGCACGTCGTCCTGCGAGGCCCGTCCGAGCGCGGTGACATCAGGCCAGCGCGCGACGAATTTTTCGAAATAGGGCCCGACCGCCTTCACCGTGGTCTGCTGCAGCATGATCTCGGACAGCCAGACGCGGTAAGGGTCAGATGCCTCGCCGGGCGCAGCGCGCCAGGGTAAGCGGCGGCGGTGGCGGTCGTACCAATCGAGCAGCGCGAGCGGGCGCGACGAGGTCTGCGGCGGAACTGGTTCCGATTTCGCCCTGAGGGCGGATTTGGGGCTCATGTTCGCACTGTAACGGCAATGCACCGATCTCTCCACGTCGTGCCCACGCTGGTCGCGGGCGTCCACGTTTTTCTTCGCGGCGAAGAGCCTGTGGCCGACGCGCCGGAGTGCTATAAGGTCCCATGTCCAAGCTTCGCCCCATCAAACCCGGTCCTATCAGCGCCAAGCCGCTGTCGCTCCTGCTCAACGACGTCTTCGCCGAGGCCTATGCCAAGCAGGGTTTTGCCGCGCGCGAGCTGGTGACGCGGTGGGCGCAGATTGCCGGACCGGAGATCGCGGCCCATGCCGAGCCGCTCAAGATGCAATGGCCGCGGCCGGTCGAGGGTCAGCCGCAGGAGCCGGCCACGCTGGTGCTGCGGGTCGAGGGGCCGATGGCGCTGGAGATCCAGCACTCCGCCGATGTGATCCTGCAGCGGGTCAACCGCTTCTTCGGCTGGAGCGCGGTCGGCAAGCTGGCCTTCCGCCAGGCTCCACTATCGCGCGCCCGGCGGCCAACCCGGCCCGCCCCGCCGGACGCCAAATCGGTGGCCGAGGTGGCTGAGCGCCTGGGCGACATCGAAGATGAACAATTGAAGTCGGCGCTGGCGCGCCTGGGGGCCGCTATCAAGCGAAATTGAGCCTTATTCGGCGGCCAAACTGGACCTGTCCTTGCCGCTCGCCATTGCCTCAAACGACGTTTCAAGCTAGCGACAGGCCGTCTGAATGGGAATTTCGGGCGAGACCACGCCAATCCGGGAGCCGACCTTGATCATCACCCGCCGCGCCTTCACCTCGATGCTGTCGCTGACCGGGCTTGCCGCGCTCGCCGGGTTCTCGCCGCTGCGGTTCATCTCGGAAGCTATCGCGCAGGCCGCTGGCGACGTCGCCAAGCCGGTGTCACTGCCCGACATGGCGCTGGGCCCGAAGGACGCCGCGGTCACCATCACCGAATACGCCTCGATGACCTGCCCGCATTGCGCGGCTTTCAATGAGCAGGTGTTTCCCAAGATCAAGTCGGAATACATCGACACCGGCAAGGTCCGTTACATCTTCCGCGAGTTCCCGCTCGACATCAAAGCCGCCGCCGGCTCGATGCTGTCACGCTGCATCGCCAATGGCGACGCACCGAAATACTTTGCGGTCACTGACATGCTGTTCCGCCAGCAGAACGACTGGGTGGCGAAGAACACCACGGAGACCCTGACGCGGATCGGCAAGCAAGCCGGCCTCACCCAGCAGCAGGTCGAGGCCTGTCTGAAGGACCAGGCGCTGCTCGACAAGATCGCCGCCGACCAGAAATATGCCAGCGACGTTCTGAAGGTCGATTCGACGCCGACGTTCTTCATCAACGGCGAGAAGATCAAGGGCGAGACCTCGTTCGAGGAATTCGCCAAGAAGATCAATCCGCTGCTGAAGAGCTGATTCGCACGGCACAATCCCTGATTCGCATCTCGATAGCCGTATCTTTCCCGGCATAAATCCCTTGGAAAAGCGGCTTTCGCCGGTTGCCCTCGCAGCGCACCGCGGCCATTGTCCAGCCGCATGAGGCGCCTCGCGCGACTCGCCCGGATAGCGACATTGCCTTCCATGGTATTGTCCCGGCAGGGGGATTCGCGCCTGCCAACAGAGATGCGTGCTTATGAAAATCACCCGCCTGCGCCTTCACGGCTTCAAGTCCTTTGTTGAGGCCACCGACTTCGTCATCGAGCCCGGCCTGACCGGCGTGGTCGGCCCCAACGGCTGCGGCAAGTCGAATCTCGTCGAGGCGCTGCGCTGGGCGATGGGCGAGACCTCCTACAAGTCGTTGCGCGCCGCCGACATGGACGCGGTGATCTTCGCCGGCTCCGGCAAT
This sequence comes from Bradyrhizobium sp. MI1.3, assembly GCF_055811695.1. NCBI lineage: Bacteria > Pseudomonadati > Pseudomonadota > Alphaproteobacteria > Hyphomicrobiales > Nitrobacteraceae > Bradyrhizobium > Bradyrhizobium sp. MI1.3. The sequence continues at coordinate 41,750 of NZ_JBVVPQ010000041.1, forward strand.
CGTCCCGCGCGCAACCACGCCGAAGTGACGATGACGATCGACAATTCCGATCGCACCGCGCCGGCGGCGATGAACGACAGCCAGCTTCTGGAAATTTCCCGCCGTATCGAGCGCGAGGCAGGTTCGGTCTACCGCATCAACGGCCGCGACGTGCGCGCCCGCGACGTGCAGATTCTGTTCGCCGACGCCGCCACCGGCGCGCGCTCGCCAGCCCTGGTCCACCAGGGCAAGATCGGCGAGATCATTCAGGCCAAGCCCGAGCAACGCCGCCGCGTGCTGGAAGACGCCGCCGGCGTCGCCGGCCTGCACGCCCGCCGCCACGAAGCCGAGCTGCGGCTCAAGGCGGCCGAAACCAACCTCACCCGCGTCGAGGACGTGATCGGCCAGCTGGCGGGGCAAATGGAAGGCCTGAAGAAGCAGGCCCGCCAGGCCGTGCGCTATCGCGAAGTTGCGGCCAAGGTCCGCAAGGCCGAAGCAACCCTGTTCCACCTGCGCTGGATCGGCGCCCATGCCGACGTCAACGAATCCGGCCACACCCACGATCTCGCGGTCCGCGAGATGGCCGAGCGGACCCAGCACCAGGCCGAGGCCGCCCGCATCCAGGCGATCCGCGCCGCCGAAATGCCGGCGCTGCGCGATGCGGAAGCGCGCGCGGCAGCCGGGCTGCAGCGCCTCACCAACGCCCGCGAGCTGCTCGATCGCGAGGAAGAGCGCGCCAAGGAGCGCGTCGCGGAGCTCGAGCGGCGCCTCGCACAGTTCGAAGGCGATATCTCGCGTGCCCAGCAGCAGACCATGGACGCCGACGTCGCGCTGCAGCGCCTCGACGCCGAAGATGCCGAGCTGAAGGAAGAGATCAAGTCGCGCGTCGAGAAGCGCTCCGGCGTCGACGAGCGTGTCGCCGAAGCCGAGGCGGTGTTGACCGAAACCGAGCAGCAGTTCGCCGAGCTCACCACCGCGCTCGCCGACCTCACCGCCAAGCGCAATCAGCTCGAAGCCAACGTTCGCACCCACCGCGACAAGCTCGCCCGGCTCGATCAGGAGATTTCGAACGTCGCGGCGGAAGAGCAGAAGCTCACCGAGGCGACCGGCGGCTTCGGCGATCTCGACGAGCTGACCGCGACCGTCGAGAACGCCGAGCAGACGCTGGCGGCCTCGGAAGCCGCGGCTCAGGCCAGCGAAGCCGCGCATGTCGCCGCGCGGCAGACGCTGGAATCCTCGCGCTCGCCGCTCGTCGAAGCCGACAAGCGCGTGCAGCGGCTCGATACCGAGGCGCGCACGATCTCCAAGATCCTCAACGGCGAGACCAAGAATCTGTGGCCGCCGATCATCGACGGCATCACCGTCGACAAGGGATTCGAAAAGGCGATCGGCGCAGCCCTCGGCGACGATCTCGACGCCCCGGTCGATCCGTCCGCGCCGATGCGCTGGACCAATGCCGGCGTCACCGACGGCGATCCGGAACTGCCCGAAGGCGTCGTGCCGCTCGCCAGCCACGTGCAAGCCCCGGCCGAGCTGACCCGCCGCCTGGCGCAGATCGGCGTGGTGCCGCGCGAGCGCGGCGCCGAACTGGTCTCGCAGCTCAAGACCGGCCAGCGGCTGGTCTCGCCCGAAGGCGACGTCTGGCGCTGGGATGGCTTTGTCGCAGCCGCCCACGCGCCGACCGGCGCAGCACGGCGGCTCGCCGAGCGCGCCCGCCTCATCGACATCGAGAACGAACTGGAGCAGGCCCGCATCGACGCGCAGATCAAGCGTCAGGCGCTGGAGAACGCCGAGGCCGAGCTGCAGATGGCCGCCAGCACCGAAGGTGCGAGCCGCGAAGCCTGGCGCGCCGCACAGCGCGAGCTCAACGTCGCGCGCGAGCGCCATGCCACGGTCGAGCGCGAGATCAGCCGCCACGCCGCGCGCAAGGCGACGCTGTCGGAAGCGCACAGCCGTCTGGCCGCCGACCGTGCCGAGGCCGAAGCCGCCTACGAATACGCCGAAGCCGGGATCTCCGAGCTGCCGTCGAGCGAGGACACCGAAACCCGTCTCGCCGCCGTCCGCAGCGACATCGAAGGCCATCGCCGCATGGCCGCCCAGGTCCGCGCCGAGGCACAGGCGTTGGCGCGCGAAGCCGAGCTGGCCGACCGCCGCGTGCAGGCGATCCTCGCCGAACGCACCGAGTGGCAGAACCGAAAGGAGAGCGCGACCTCCCACATCGACACCATCCAGGCGCGCATCGCCGAAGTCTCGATCGAGCGCAGCGATCTCGAGAACGCGCCGGCCGTGTTCGCGGAGAAGCGTAGCGCGCTGATCACCGAGATCGAATATGCCGAAAACGACCGCCGCATGGCCGCCGATGCGCTCGCCAGCGCGGAAACCGCGATGGCCGAAACCGATCGCGTCGCGAAGCTGACGCTCGAGGCACTCTCAAGCTCCCGCGAGGCCACCGCCCGCGCCGAGGAGCGCATGGAAGGTGCGCGTCGCCGGCTCGAGGACATCGAGCGCGAAATCCGCGACATGCTGGAAGTCGAACCGCAGGCCGTTGCCGGCCTCGCCGAGATCGAACCCGGCACGGAGTTGCCGCCGCTGCACGACATCGAGGAAGACCTCGAAAAAATGCGCCGCGATCGCGAGCGCCTGGGTGCGGTCAATTTGCGCGCCGAGGAAGAGCTGCGCGAGGTCGAGACCCAGCACAACGGTCTGGTCACCGAGCGCGACGATCTCGTCGAGGCCATCAAGCGGCTGCGCCAGGGTATCCAGAGCCTCAACAAGGAGGCGCGCGAGCGGCTGCTGACGTCGTTCGAGGTCGTCAACAACCACTTCAAGCGCCTGTTCGTCGAGCTGTTCGGTGGCGGCGAAGCCGCGCTGCATTTGATCGAGAGCGATGATCCTCTCGAAGCGGGCCTCGAAATCATCGCCAAGCCGCCGGGCAAGAAGCCACAGACGCTGTCGCTGCTCTCCGGCGGTGAGCAGGCGCTGACCGCGATGGCGCTGATCTTCGCGGTGTTCCTCACCAACCCTTCGCCGATCTGCGTGCTGGACGAAGTCGACGCGCCGCTCGACGACCACAACGTCGAGCGCTATTGCAACCTGTTGCACGAGATGACCGCCTCGACCGACACGCGCTTCATCATCATCACGCACAACCCGATCACGATGGCGCGGATGAACCGCCTGTTCGGCGTCACCATGGCCGAACGCGGCGTCTCGCAGCTGGTGTCGGTGAACCTGCAAGAGGCGGTGGACATTCTCGACCAGAACGTGGCGTGATTTTTTGGCCGTCATTCCGGGGCGATGCGCAGCATCGAACCCGGAATCTCGCGCCACCATTTCAAGATTCCGGATTCGCGCTACGCGCGCCCCGGAATGACGGCGAATTAAGATGATCTCGCCCACGCTTCCCGCTGAGCTAAAGGCCGCCCTCGACGGCAAGCTCCAGGGGTTCTCGCGCACCGACGCAGCGCAGCGATCGCAGAGAATCTCGACCACCTACCGCACAGGCGGCGGCTCCGGCACGATCAAGTCGGATGCCGACGCGCTCGCCTATGCGCTCGCGCGCATGCCGGCGACCTACGCGGCGGTGGCGGCCAGTCTGAATGCGCTGACCGAGATCGTAACTGACCTCGCTCCGGAAACGCTGCTCGACGTCGGCGCAGGTCCGGGCACCGCGAGCTGGGCCGCTGCGGAGGCGTTCTCCTCGCTGCAGGATTTCACCCTGCTCGACGCCAACGCCACGCTGAGCCGTCTCGCGCTCGAACTGGCGCGCGACAGCACGCGTCTGGCGGACTGCCGCTATCTGCCGGGCGATGCCGGCGCGAACCTCGCCGAGTTCTCGCAAGCCGATCTCGTCGTCGCGAGTTATGTCATTGGCGAGCTCAGTGAGGGCGATCAACGCAATCTCGCGGAAGCGATGTGGGCGAAAGCGCGCCACGCGCTGGTCGTGATCGAGCCCGGCACGCCCGCCGGCTACGCCCGCATCCTCGCTTTGCGCCAGCAACTGATCGCGGCGGGCGCCTATGTCGCCGCACCCTGCCCGCACGAAAAGCCGTGTCCGCTGACGGCGCCCGACTGGTGCCATTTCTCACAGCGCCTGCCGCGCTCGCAGGCTCACCGCCAGATCAAGGGCGCCGAGGTGCCGTTCGAGGACGAGCGGTTCATCTATGTGGCGCTGACCCGCACGCCGCCCGCAGCCCGCGCCGCGCGCGTGCTGGCGCCGCCGGATGTCGGCAAGGCCGAGATCGCTGCAAAGCTCTGCACGGAGGACGGTGTCGAACTCGCCAAGGTCCCCCGGCGGGACAAGGCCGCCTATGCGGACGCAAGGCGGTGGCGCTGGGGCACAGCCACAAATTGAGGTAGAAGTCCCTCATGGCCAGAGATAGCTCAGCAGTCTTGGTATTCGAGCGGAAGCCCTCGGCAATAATCTGGATGATTCCAGCGGGTCTGGTCGGCGTTGCCGTTGTTGTAGCCAGCTCAGGCGGGGCTGTAGCCGGAGGCAGCGTCGTCCTGTGGCTATTGCTGGCGTGCATGTTCTTCTCCATCGCGTCCCAGCGAACAATCGTTCACATCGATCTTCGCGCAAGGCGGCTGACGATCCTTCGTCGTTTGTTTGGCCGATGGGGCAAGACGATCGTGGATTGCCCGCTCGACCAATGCCGCGCGCTCGGTCGTATCGAATACGAGAGCGACGGGCATGCCTCGTATGGCGTTTATGTCGAGCTGCTCAGCGGAAGGCGGCACGACATTCCGGTCAGGGAAGCAACTATCCAGGAAGCAGGCAGGGTCGCAGCGCGATTGGCCGAAGCCACGGGCATACCCAGGCTCGATACGAAGTACTGAGACGCCGGTCCTGTCCGAAAATTAACCTCGTTACCCGCTTTCGCCTTGAACTCGGATAGCTCCTCATCCGACCAAATCCTACCTCTCCTCTGCGCCGGGCTCTCGCTCGGGGCCAATTTGGTCTACCCTAGCGCCCGCCTTCTTCCCCCTTCAGGAGTTCTCCATGTCGACCGGCTGGATCGTCCTCGGCGTTATCGTCGTCCTCGTGTTCTTTGCCTTCGCCGCCTACAACCGGCTGGTGGCGCTGGGCCAGCGCGTCGGCCAGGCCTTTGCCGACATCGACGTGCAGCTCAAGCAGCGTCACGATCTGATCCCGAACCTGGTCGAGACGGTGAAGGGCTATGCCTCGCATGAGCGCGGCACGCTCGACGACGTCATCAAGGCGCGCAATTCGGCGATGTCGGCGCAGGGACCGGCGCAGGTGTCCGCGGCCGAGAACCAGCTCTCGGGCGCGCTCGGCCGGCTGATCGCGCTGTCGGAGGCCTATCCCGACCTCAAGGCCAACGCCAATTTCCAGCAGCTCGCCAGCGAGCTGTCCGACCTCGAGAACAAGATCGCGGCCAGCCGCCGCTTCTTCAACAGCGCGGTCCAGGAATACAACACCGGCATCCAGCAGATGCCCGCCGCTCTGTTCGCCGGCATGTTCGGCTTCACCAAAAAGGACTTCTTCGATCTTGGTGCCAGCCGCTCCGAGGTCGAAGCCACGCCGCAGGTGAAGTTCTGATTGCCTGACATGTCCATCGTTTTTCTTCGTCATTCCTGGGCGTCGCAAGGCGACGAACCATGGTGCGCGCTTGCGCACCAGGGAATCTCGAGGTTCCGGGTTCACGCCTTCGGCGCGCCCCGGAACGACGGACATTGAGGAAGGCGCGTCATGGCCGCGTATGGTCTCTACACGCACATCGCCTCGAACAAGTTTCGTTCGATGCTGCTGCTCGCCGGCCTGTTCGCGCTGGTCTATGTGCTGGTCTATGCCGGCGCGCTGATCGCTGAAGTCGTCATCAACGGCGACGAGACCGTCGTCTATTATCTGAGCCGTGCCTTCTATGACCTGAAAGTGGCCGCTCCGGTTGCGACCGTCGTGGCAGCGGCCTGGATCGTGATCGCCTATTTCTTCCACCAGTCGATGATCGATGCGGTGACCGGCGGCCACGACGTCACCCGGCAGGAAGAGCCGCGGCTCTATAATCTGCTCGAAAATCTCTGCATCTCGCGCGGCATCACGATGCCGAAGCTGAAGATCATGGAGAGCCCGGCGCTGAACGCGTTCGCGACCGGCCTCAACCCGCGGCAATATTCGATCACCGTCACCACCGGTCTCCTCAATGCGTTGGACGACAAGGAGATCGAGGCGGTGCTGGGTCACGAGCTGACCCATATCAAGAACGGCGACGTGCAGCTCATGGTGGTCGCCGTCATCATCGCGGGTGTGGTCGGGTTCTTCGGCGAACTCTTCTTCCGCCTGTTCACGAATTTCAGCTGGAGCTCCGGCTCTGGCGGCTCGTGGTCGTCGGGCTCCTCCTCGTCCTCACGATCGTCCTCGTCGTCGAGCGACAGCAAGAGTTCGGGCGGCGGCGCGGTGATCGTGATCATCATCGCGGTCGTGCTGATCGTGGTGGCCTGGCTGTTGTCGCAGGTGGTGAAGCTCGCGCTATCGCGCTCGCGGGAATATCTCGCGGACGCGGGCTCCGTTGAGCTGACGAAAAACCCGGACGCCATGATCTCGGCCCTGCGCAAGATCGAGAACCGCGGCGAGCTGCCGGGCGCAACCTCGGCGGTGATGGAGCTCTGCGTCGACAATCCGCGCGAGGGCTTCGCCGATTTATTCGCGACCCACCCCTCGGTGCAGTCCCGGGTGGACGCGCTGGTCAAGTTCGCCGGCGGCCGTGATCCTGGCCCGCTGCCGCCTCCCGCCTACGAGGGCGAGGAGCCAGACACGCAAGCCGACCGCCAGAACACCCCACCGCCGCTGCGCCAGGGTCCCTGGAACGACGCAGGCGGCACGGCCAGTCCGCCGCCCGTGCCCGCACCCGGAACCGCCAGCAGCAACCCAATAGGCAATCGGGTAAGCAATCCCTTGGGAAATCCTATGGGTCCTTGGGGCCGCCATTGAGCGCGATTTGACGCCATGCGCGGAAGGATTGATCGCGATTGGGAAAAACCTCGGGAATTGCCGTAACTGGGGCCTGCGGAATTGAATTCTCCCTTGTTTCTGCCATGTTCGCGCCCAACAGCAGACTTGGGACATCTTTGCGACATCGATTTGGGGCCCGTCCGATTGCGACCTCGCGATCGGGGGCGCGCGTTAGGGGACAGCAATGGCAAAGCCGGCAGTGGTTGTGGTGGGCGCGGACAAGGGCGGGGTCGGCAAGACCACGGTATCGCGCACCCTGCTCGATTATTTTTCCGCCAACAACGTGCCGACGCGCGCCTTCGACACAGAGTCACCGCGCGGAACCCTGAAGCGCTTCCACCCCGACATCACCGAGATCGTCGACATGACGACGACGTCGGATCAGATGAAGATCTTCGATACGCTCAACGCCACGAGCCCGTCGGTCACCGTGATCGACGTCCGCGCCGGCCTGCTCTCGCCGGCGCTCGCCTCCTTGCGCGACATCGGTTTCCTCGATGCCGCCAAGGCCGGCCAGATCACCTTTGCCGTGTTCCACATCCTCGGACCCTCGATCGCCTCTCTGGACGAAATCGCCGAGACCGCGGGCTTCATGACCGGCGCCAAATACTTCCTGGTGAAGAACTTCATCAACGACACCCAGTTCTTCCAGTGGGACCAGGCGACCTATAATTCCTACTTCCACCGCATCAAGGATGCGACCGAGCTAACCATCCCCAAGCTCAACGAAATGGCCTATGAGCAGGTCGAGGTGTCTTCCGTTCCGTTCCTGAAATTCGTCGCCAACAAGGGTATCAACGACGAGGCCGCGAACTATTCGTTCGTGCTGCGCGGCTATGTCCGGCATTGGCTGGCGAACGTCTGGAGCGAATTCGACCGGATCCGGCTGACCGACATTGTCGGCTCCAAGCCCACGACCCGCAACAGCGAAAAATAGTTGCGCAAGCCGGGCGGATACGGCTGGATTGGTCGCCGAGTTCGACTGATATAGCTATCGATGCCCGCGACGCCCCTCTACATCATTTGCTCGCCCCGCCCGCAGGTCGGCAAGACCCTGCTGGCGCGGCTTTTGAGCGAATTTTTGCTGCTCAAGAACGGCAACGTCGTGGCCTTCGACGTCAACCTGAAGGAGCCGTCGCTGCTCGACTATCTGCCAACGATCACGGAGACCGCCGACGTGATCGACACCTACGGCAAGATGCAGCTGATGGATCGCGTCATCGTCGATGACGGGGTTGCCAAGGTGATCGACCTCGGCTTCCACGCCTTTGACGAGTTCTTCAAGATGACCGAGGAGATCGGCCTGTTGAAAGAGGCGGCGCGCCGCCACGTCGCGCCGATGATCCTGTTCGTCGCCGACACCGACCGCGTCTCGGCCCGCGCCCACGAGATGCTGCGCGAACAGATCCCGCGGATTAACCTGATCACGGTGGACAACGAGCACATCATACGCGGCGAGCTGCCGGCGGCGATGGCTGCCGGACGGGTATTCCGCCTGCCTGCGCTGCCCGGCTTTCTCAAGACCTATATCGGCCGGCTGAACTTCTCCTTCACCGGCTATCTGCGCCAGGAGAAGGATGCCTCGACCGAGCTGCACCAGTGGACCCGGCGGAACTATCTCGCCTTCCGCGAGCTGGAGCTCAGCCTGATCCTGCAACGGTCCTAGGCGATAATTTACCCGGGCGATACTCCTCGGCGTCCTGGCTCAGTGCCCCTCGAACGTCATCAGCGTGCGCACCGGCACGTCCATCGCGCGCAGCTTGGCGGCGCCGCCGAGGTCCGGCAGGTCGATGATGAAGCAGGCGGCGACCACATTGGCGCCGATCTGACGCAGCAGCTTCACCGCGCCTTCCGCGGTGCCGCCGGTGGCGATGAGGTCGTCGACCAGGATCACGCGTTCGCCGGGCTGGATCGCGTCGACATGCATCTCCATCTCGTCGATGCCGTATTCGAGGGAGTAAGCGATCCGCACGGTGGTGTGCGGCAGCTTGCCTTTTTTCCGGATCGGCACGAAGCCGGCCGAAACCTGGTGCGCCACGGCGCCGCCTATGATGAAGCCGCGCGCTTCCATGCCGGCGACCTTGTCGATCTTGTTGCCAGCCCAGGGATTGACGAGTTCGTCGACCGCGCGGCGGAACGCACGCGCATCCGCGAGCAGCGTGGTGATGTCGCGGAACAAGATCCCGGGTTTCGGGTAGTCCGGGATGGTGCGGACGCTCGCCTTCAGATCGTGGTCAAAAGTCATGGTGCCTCTCAATCAGCGCGCGCATCCAGGCGGAACGCGTTCTCGACAATTCGTAAGCCCACCTCGCCGCTCAGCGACATCAGCGATTCCGGATGGAATTGCACGCCGGCGACCGGCAGGGTCTTGTGCTCGAGCGCCATGGCGACGCCGTCCTCGGTGCTGGCGGTGACGGATAGCACCTCCGGCATGCTGTCACGCTCGACATAAAGCGAGTGATAGCGGCCGATCACGATCTCGTTCGGCAGATTGCGCATCAGCCGCCCGCCGCGCACCTGCACCCGCGAGGGCCGGCCGTGGGCGGGATGCGTGAGCTGCCCGAGCTCGCCGCCGAAATACTCGCCGATCGCCTGGACGCCGAGGCAGACCCCGAACACCGGCAGCTTGTTCTCCAGCGCTGCGTCGATGGTCTTCTTGATCCCGAAATCCTCGGGCCTACCGGGGCCGGGCGACAGCACGAGCAAATCCCACCGCTTCTGCTTGAGCATGTCGAGCGCATGCACATGGCGGACCACGGTGACGTCGGCGCCGACCTGGCGGAAGTAATCGGCCAGCATATGCACAAAGCTGTCGTCATGGTCGATCAGCAGTACCCGCTTGCCGCTTCCGGTGGCATCGGGCGCGAAGGCCGACAGCGGCTTCGGCGGATCGCCGCGCAGCGCCTGGAACAGGGCCGCGGCCTTGACCTGGCATTCGCGGTCCTCGGCGGCGGGATCGGAGTCGAACAAACAGGTGGCACCGACACGCACTTCCGCGAGGCCTTCCTTCATCCGGATGGTGCGGATGGTGAGGCCGGTGTTGATGCTGCCGTCGAAATTCACCGCCCCGATCGCGCCGGCATACCAGCGGCGCGGCGAGCGCTCGTGATCCTCGACGAACTGCATCGCCCAGAGCTTTGGCGCGCCGGTGACGGTGACGGCCCAGGCATGGGTGAGGAACGCATCGAGCGCATCGAAGCCGGGACGCAGCATGCCTTCGACATGGTCGACCGTGTGGAAGAGTTTTGAATAGGTCTCGATCTGCCGGCGTGCCAGCACCTTGATCGTGCCGGGGACGCAGACGCGCGCCTTGTCGTTGCGGTCGACGTCGGTGCACATGTTGAGCTCGAACTCGTCCTTCTCGGAGTTCAGGAGCTGGCGGATCTGCTCGGCATCGCCGATCGCATCGGTACCGCGCGCGATCGTCCCCGAGATCGGGCAGGTCTCGACCCGGCGTCCGTCCGAGCGCACGAACATTTCCGGTGAGGCCGAGACGAGAAATTCGCCCTCGCCGAGATTCATCAGCGCGCCGTAAGGCGACGGGTTGATGACGCAGAGCCGCTGGAACACTTCTGCCGGCGAGCGGTCGCAGGGCTCGGCAAAGAGTTGCCCCGGCACCGCCTCGAACAGATCGCCACGTGCAAAGGCAGCGCGCGCGGTCTCGACCGTAGCCTGATATTCGCCGGGCGCGTGATCGGCAAAACCCTGGCGCGGTGTCTTGAGGTAGGGGCTCTCGGCGGTCTCGTGGGGCAGGCCCGCGGTGGACTTGCCCTTCCACGCGAAATCGTAAGTGAGCACGACGCCGCGGCCGGTGGCGCGGTCATAGGCGAGCAGCCGGTCGGGGACGTAGAGCACGATGTCGCGTTGGTCGGCCTCGCGTGCGCGCTTCTGCACGAGGTCCTCGATCTGGAACACGAGGTCGTAGGCAAAGGCGCCGAACAGACCCAGCACCCCGTCGTCATTGGCGGAGAAAGCGGCGACGAGATCGCGCACCAGCGACATCACGCTGGCGCGCCGCGTGCGCTGATCTTCGTCGATCGGGGCTTCGCCGCGGATGATATGACCGGCAAGGCGCGTGGGCGTCTTCTCGGAGATCACGACGCAGGGTTCGCGCAAGACGTCGGCGAGGAAGGCGATCAGGACCTCCCCGCGCGCGTTCAGCGCTTCCAGCTTGAAATTGACGCCAGTGGTCTCGAGCTTGAGCGGCGGATCGGAGAAGCCGAGGTCAAAGCTTTCGTAGCGGCCGGGCACGGTCGTACCCGAGGACAGCACCACGCCGCGGCGGCGGTCGAGCAGGTTGACGAGATCGTCGAGCCGGTTGGCGCCGCCGGAAAACTGTTCCGCCACGCGCGTGATCGCAAGCCCCGCGCGGGTCACATAGTCGCTTCGAGCCGGAAGGGCAAAGACGGTCCTGTTCATGGGGTCCTCTTACGAAACTTGTCGAGGGAACGCCACACAGGACAAACGATCAGGCCGCCGCACTGCGTGGGCGACCTCAGACGATTTTGGGAGAATAAATCGCACCGGCCACCTCTCAGGAGGTGCGCCACCAAAGACGGGATGGGCGGACGGCGGTGCTCATGGACGGATACTCATCATGGCGCGGGGACGGCGTCAAGGGTAGGCCCCTGCGCCGTAGCCCGGCAGTGATGTCAATCTCCACCGTCGTCCGGGCGAAGGCCGGGACCCATAGCCACAAAATTGAGTTTGGCGAAGACTCGCAGTGGCAGCTCGCCCCGACCACAAAGTGTTGTGGTTATGGGTCCCGGCCTTCGCCGGGACGACACCGAAATTGTAGCGCGATTGGCGCCCAACCTACCCCAGATGCTTGCGGAAAAACTCCGTCGCCCGGCCCCAGGCCAGCTCGGCGGCTTCGCGGTCGTGCACGGCCTGGCGCTGCTCGTTGACGAAGGCGTGCTCGGCGTCATAGCGGAACAGCTCCAGCGACTTGCCGGCGGCCTTCATGGCCTTTTCGAAGCCATTGACCAGTTCCGGCGTGCACCAATCGTCCTTGTTGGCGAAATGGGCCTGGAGCGGGATCTTGACGTCGGCGGGCTTGGCCGCCTGCTCTGGCGGGATGCCGTAGAACACCACGCCGGCGGCGAGCTCCGGCACATGCACCGCGCCGATGATGGTGACGGCGCCGCCGAGGCAGAAGCCGGTCAGGCCCACCTTGGCGCCGTTGCGCGACAGATATTGCGTGGCGCCGCGCACCGTCTGCGTGGTGGCGTCCATGAAATCGAGCGAGTTCATCTCTTTGCCGGCCGCGTCCGTGTCGTGATACGGCACCACCTTGCCCCTGTAGAGATCGGGCGCGAGCGCATCGAACCCGGCCAGCGCGAAGCGGTCGCACAGGCCCTTGATCTGGTCCGACAGGCCCCACCATTCTTGGATGACCACCACGCCCGGCGCGTTGCCGCGCGCGGCATTGGCGAGATAGCCCGATGCGTCCTTGCCGTCCGGGCGCTTGAAGGTGATGGCGGTTCCCATGATGTCCTCCGACGAGTTTTTGGGGAGCGGTTGGCGGCATTTTGGCGTTTGAGCGGGCGATAGGCAATCGCGCCTGACAACACACTCTCGTGCCCAACAAAAAAGCCCCCTTGCGGGGGCCTCTTCATTCTCGCCTCAGGCCGCTCAGTGCGAGTCGGCCCAGACCTTCTTCTTGGTGAAGTACATCAGGCCGGCGAAGATGATCAGGAAGATGAAGACCTGGAAACCGAGGCGCTTGCGCGCTTCCATGTGCGGTTCGGCGGTCCACATCAGGAACGTGGTGACGTCCTTAGCGTATTGCGCGACCGTGGTCGGCGAGCCGTCGTCATAGGTCACCTGACCGTCGCTGAGCGGCTTCGGCATCTTGATGGCGTGGCCCGGGAAATACTTGTTGTAGTAGGACCCCTCCGGGATGCTCACGCCTTCGGGCGCCTTGTCCTCAAACCCCTGAAGCACCGCCGAGACGTAGTCCGGACCCTGCTCCTGATATTGGGTGAAGAAGTCGACGATGAACCAGGGGAAGCCGCGGCCGTAGGAGCGCGCCTTGGTGATCAGCGACAGATCCGGCGGCGCCGCGCCACCATTCGCCGCACGCGCGGCCTGCTCGTTCGGGAATGGCGAGGGGAAATAATCCGCCGGCCGGCCCGGGCGCTCGAACATATCGCCGGCGTCGTTCGGACCGTCCTTGACCTTGTAGTCGGAGGCGAAGGCTGCAGCCTGCGCGACCGAATAGCCGGGACCGCCGGCTTCCGCGAGGTTGCGGAAGGCGACATAGGACAGGCCGTGGCAGTTGGCACAGACTTCCTTGTAGACCTTCAGGCCGCGCTGCAATGAGCCGCGGTCGTACTTGCCGAACGGACCGGCGAACGACCATTTGTTGCCCGGCGGCTTGTCGCTGCCTTCGGAGGCACGCGCGCTATCGGCTGAGCCCGCAAACAACGCGCCCGCCAGCGCAAGCACGATCGCGCTCGACACCATCGGCGTCGACCTGCTCCCGGTTTTGGCCAGGACGGCATCCGAGATCGAGTTCGGCACCGGACGCGGCTTCTCGATGCGCGAGAGCAGCGGCAGCACGATCAGGAAGTAGGCGAAGTAGCAGAACGTCAGGACCCGGCCGGCGATCACATAGATGCCTTCCGGCGGCTGCGCGCCGAGATAGCCGAGCAGGATGCAGACCGCGACGAAGATCCAGAAGAACTGCTTGGCCAGCGGACGGTACTTCGACGATTTGGTCTTGGCAGCATCAAGCCAGGGCAGGAAGCACAGGATGATGATCGCCGAGAACATCCCGATCACGCCCGCGAGCTTGTTCGGGATCGAGCGCAGGATCGCGTAGAAGGGCAGGTAATACCATTCCGGCACGATGTGCGGCGGCGTCACGCCCGGGTTCGCCGGAATGTAATTGTCGGCGTCACCCAGATAGTTCGGCATGTAGAAGATGAACCAGGCGTAGAGCAGCATGAAGCAGGACACGCCAAACATGTCCTTGATGGTCGCATGCGGCGTGAACGGAACCGTGTCCTTCTCCGTCTTGGGCTCGACGCCATCAGGGTTGTTCTGGCCGGAGACATGCAGCGCCCAGACGTGGAGCACGACGACGCCCGCGATCAGGAACGGCAATAGATAGTGCAGCGAGAAGAAGCGGTTCAGCGTCGGGTTGCCGACCGAATAGCCGCCCCACAAGAGCGTCACGATGCTCTCGCCGACATAGGGGATGGCCGAGAACAGATTGGTGATGACGGTTGCGCCCCAGAAGCTCATCTGGCCCCAGGGCAGCACGTAGCCCATGAAGCCGGTCGCCATCATCAGAAGGTAGATGATGACGCCGAGGATCCAGAGCACCTCGCGCGGCTCCTTGTAGGAGCCGTAATAAAGGCCACGCAGCATGTGGACGTAGACGGCGACGAAGAACATCGAGGCGCCGACGGCATGCATGTTGCGCAGCAGCCAGCCGTAATTGACGTCACGGACGAGCAACTCGACCGACTTGAAGGCGAGGTCGGCATGCGGTGTGTAGTGCATCGCCAGGATCACGCCGGTCAGGATCTGGATCCCCAGCATGAAGGAGAGGATGGCGCCGAAGGTCCACCAATAGTTCAGGTTGCGCGGGGTGGGATAGACCACGAAGGAAGAGTGCATGAGGCCGAGGATCGGCAGACGTCGCTCGATCCATTGCAGGGCCGGATTGCTCGGCTGGTAGTCGGATGGTCCGCTCATGATGCGATCCTGAGGAAATAGTACGACGAGACGGCGCGAAGCTTCGGACGAGGGCCCGAAGCTCAGCCGATCTGGATTTTGGTGTCGGAAACGAACTGGTACGGCGGCACCGGCAGGTTCGCGGGCGCGGGCCCCTGGCGGATGCGGCCGGACGAATCGTACTGCGAACCATGGCAGGGGCAGAAGAACCCGTCGTAATTGCCTTCATGGGCGATCGGGATGCAGCCGAGATGGGTGCAGATGCCGATCACGACCAGCCACTGGTCATGGCCGGACTTGACCCGGGCCTCGTCGGACTGCGGATCGGGCAGGCTCGCCACGTTGACGGCGCGCGCCTCGTCGATCTGCTTCTTGGTGCGGTGGCTGATATAGATCGGCTTGCCGCGCCAGAACACCTTGATGTCCTGCCCCTCGGCGACCGGGCTGAGATCGACCTCGATCGGCGCACCGGCGGCGATGGTCGACGCATCAGGATTCATTTGGGAGATAAAGGGCCAGAGCGCGGCTGCGCCCCCTACTGCTGCAGCTGCCCCCGTTGCAACGAATAAGAAATCACGGCGTGTCGGATGGTCCGCCGAAGACGCTGTCGTCACGATTCCAACCCTTTCTTCTTATGCAGCCGGCGGAACCGCTCCAGGAGCCCCCAAGGTCCCCAGAACAGCCTGCCGGCGCCCGCGGCCCCCCGCGGCGGCAGAACTTCACGTGCCCCCACCAAAACAAGGCGAAAACAGCAGTCCAGAATCGTTCTATTGGCACCCTTGCCGGGCGAGCGCAAGCCCGCTATCGGCGCGGGAGCGTGCAATGCACGAATTCCGCGGCCAGCGATGTTTTATTGAGACATTTCCGGCCCGCACCGAACCGAGACAGCCCATGCACAGCCCATGCAGATAGCGCTTTTCCAACCCGACATCCCCCAGAACACCGGCACGATTCTCAGGCTCTGCGCCTGTCTGGGCGTGGCCGCCCACATCATCGAACCGGCGGGCTTCCCCGTCTCCGACCGGCATTTCCGCCGGGCGGGAATGGACTACCTCGATCAGGTCAGCATCGTCAGGCACGACTCCTGGTCGAAATTCGAGCAGTGGCGCGCGGCGCAAGGCGCCCGCCTGCTGCTGTTCACCACCAAAGGCGCGACCGACTACCGCGATTTCCGTTACCAGACGGCGGACATCCTGCTATTCGGGCGCGAGAGCGCCGGCGTCACCGAGGCGGTGGTCGAGGCGGCGGACGCGCGGCTGGTGATCCCGATCGCTCCGGGGCTGCGGTCGCTCAATGTCGCCATGACCGCGGCGATGGCCGCAGGCGAAGCGCTGCGGCAGCTCCGGAACCCGCAAGTTTGATATGTTGAGGAGAGACGGTTGAGTTACGCGGTCAAGGAAATCTTCCTGACGCTGCAAGGCGAAGGCGCCCATGCCGGGCGCGCGTCCGTGTTTTGCCGTTTTGCCGGTTGCAACCTCTGGAGCGGGCGCGAGGCGGACCGCAGTGCGGCCATTTGCAAATTCTGCGACACCGATTTCGTCGGCACCGACGGCACGCTCGGCGGGCGCTATGGCTCGCCCGCGGAACTCGCAGACACCATCGCCGCGCAATGGACGG
This sequence comes from Bradyrhizobium sp. MI1.3, assembly GCF_055811695.1. Lineage (NCBI taxonomy): Bacteria > Pseudomonadati > Pseudomonadota > Alphaproteobacteria > Hyphomicrobiales > Nitrobacteraceae > Bradyrhizobium > Bradyrhizobium sp. MI1.3. Next base: position 58,005 of record NZ_JBVVPQ010000041.1, read on the forward strand.
CCTCCACCGATAACCGTTATGTGGTGCTCACCGGCGGCGAGCCGCTGCTCCAGGTCGATACGGCGCTGGTCGACGCGCTCCATGCCCGCGGCTTCGAGATCGGCGTCGAGACCAACGGCACGATCGCCCCGCCCGAGGGGCTTGACTGGATCTGCGTCAGCCCGAAGGGCGGCAGCGATCTGGTGATCCGGCGCGGCCACGAGCTGAAGCTGGTCTATCCGCAGCCGCTCGCCATGCCGGAGGCCTTCGCGGGCCTCGCCTTCGAACGCTTCTCGCTGCAGCCGATGGACGGGCCCGAAGTCGCCCAAAACACCGCGGGCGCAATCGACTATTGCCTGAATCATCCGCAATGGCGGCTCAGCGTGCAGACGCATAAATCGCTCGGTATCAGATAGGATTGGTTTTCGAACAGATGTGGGAATTGACGAAATCGTTTCGCTTCGAGGCGGCGCACTCATTGTCGGGAACGACATTCGGCGCTGATAGCGAAGAGATCCACGGCCACTCCTTTCGCGCCGAGGTGACGCTGCGCGGCACGCCCGATCCCAAAACTGGCATGGTGGTCGATCTCGGCCTGGTCCAGCGCGCCATCGAGGACGTGCGCATGATTCTGGATCATAAGTACCTCAACAAGATCGAGGCGCTGGGCACACCGACGCTGGAAAACCTCTCGCGCTTCGTCTGGGAGCGGCTCCAGCACATCGGCAAGCTCACCCGCGTCAGCATCCACCGCGACAGTTGCAACGAGAGCTGCACCTATTACGGTCCGCAAGGGTGAAATTCGTAGGGTGGGCAAAGCGTAGCGTGCCCACCATTCAAGATAAACGGTGATCAATGGTGGGCACGGCGCAAGTGCGCCTTTGCCCACCCTACGAGCCGGTTCGTTGGGATTTGCATATGGACGTTTCTACGATCGAAGACCGCAAGACGCGCGCACGCGCCTGGTTCGAAGCCCTGCGCGACGACATCTGCGCGAGCTTCGAGCGGCTGGAGGACGATGCCCCGCAAAGCCTCTATTCGGGCGAGCCCGGCCGCTTCAAACGCACACCCTGGCAGCGCACCGATCATACCGGCGCGGCCGGCGGCGGCGGCGTGATGTCGATGATGTCCGGCCGCCTGTTCGAGAAGGTCGGCGTGCATTGCTCCACCGTGCACGGCGAATTCGCACCAGAGTTTCGCGCGCAAATTCCGGGCGCGGCGGACGACCCGAAGTTCTGGGCCTCCGGCATCTCGCTGATTGCGCATCTGCGCAATCCGCACGTGCCGGCGGTGCACATGAACACGCGCTTCGTCGTCACGACGAAAGCCTGGTTCGGCGGCGGCGCCGATCTCACGCCGGTGCTCGACCGCCGCCGCACGCAGGACGATGCCGACAGCATCGCCTTCCACGCCGCAATGAAACAGGCCTGCACCCAGCCGAACGGCATCGCCGATTACGACAAGTACAAGAAGTGGTGCGACGAGTATTTCCACCTGCCGCACCGGAAAGAGGCGCGCGGCATCGGCGGCATCTTCTACGACTGGCACGACAGCGGCGACTGGGACGCCGACCTCGCCTTCACCCAGGATGTCGGCCGCGCCTTCCTGAAGATCTATCCCGACATCGTGCGGCGCAATTTCGCGACGAGCTGGACCGCGCAGGATCGCGAGGAGCAATTGATCCGGCGCGGCCGCTATGTCGAGTTCAACCTGCTCTACGACCGCGGCACCATTTTCGGGCTCAAGACCGGCGGCAATGTGGATTCGATCCTGTCGTCGCTGCCGCCGGAGGTGAAGTGGCCATGACGACGATGAAGCCCGCAATGAGGCCGCTGCCGCGCGCCATGCTGATCGACATGGACGACACCATCCTGTCGGCCTATGCGCGGCCCGAGATCGCCTGGAACACGATCACAGCGGAGTTCGCCGAGGAGCTGGCGCCGCTGCCGCCGCAACTGGTTGCAGCCACGGTGCTGGCCTTTGCGAAAAATTTCTGGGCCAATGCAGACGCTTCGTGGCGGATGAAGCTCGCCGAGGCCCGCCATCTCACGGTCAAGGGCGGTTTTGCCGCGCTCGCAGCCGCTGGTCACCGCGCCTTGCCGGACGACCTCGCCATTCGTCTCGCCGACCGCTTCACCACCTATCGCGAGGAGGAGATGTTCGTCTTCCCCGGCGCGCATGATGCGATCGACAAATTGAAGGCGCTCGGCATCAAGCTCGCGCTGGTGACCAACGGCGCCGCCGACACCCAGCGCGCCAAGGTCGAGCGGTTCGAGCTGGCGCATCGCTTTCACCACATCCAGATCGAGGGCGAACACGGCTTCGGCAAGCCCGAGGAGCGTGCCTATCTGCACGCGATGGACGCGCTTGGCGTCACCGCTGAGGATACCTGGATGATCGGCGACAATCTGGAATGGGAAGTCGTGACGCCGCAGCGTCTCGGCATCTACTCGATCTGGATCGACGTGCATGGCGACGGCCTGCCCGAAGGCTCGATCGTCAAGCCCGACCGCATCATCCGCTCGCTGACAGAACTGGTGCCGGGCTGACTGCAATCAGGGTGCGTAAACAAAAACATCGAAAACAACCCCATGCACAGTAGACGGCCGCAGCAAAATCAACGACTTGCGGAAAACGCGAACTGCGGATCCGACGAAATCGGTTGCTCCGTCGGGCAAAACAGGCGCATGGTGTCATGGTCGCGACGCACGGGACGGAAGAGCCCTTGCGCCATCCATCGAACAGGCGCCATTGCCTCTCGTGATGGGATCGCTCCGGCCTAAAGCTCTCTGATCGACGTTTCAGCAGCACGGCCGGCGGATGCGCGCTACCGCAACACATCCACTGACCGAGTAGCCCGTGATCGGCATGTCATGCCGGTTTGCTAGCTTCTCCGTCAATCAACCCGAAAGGACCATCCATGGAACTAAAAGCCGGCGATATCGTCATGCTGAAATCCGGCGGGCAGCCGCTCACCGTCGCGGACGTGAAGGGCGACGACGTGATCTGTCTCTGGATGGGCGCGGAAGGCGATCTGTTTCGCGAGACGCTGCCGCTCGCGGTCCTCGATCGACTGGAAGAGCTCGACGACGAAGACGAGGACGATGACGAGGAGTAGGCGCGCCTAAGGCCGCGTCCTAGTTTGATCGGAGCGCACAGCTCCGGCGCGCGTGATGTCCGCTTCTTCGCCAACAATGGCGCGGTAGCGGACATCGCTGCAGGGCGCAGAACGGCCACAATGGAGCGCATCTGCCTTAGCTCCGGTCACCACAGCCTAAAATGGCTAATCGCGCTACTACCTCCGTCCGGGAGGCGCTGACTCGACCGTTATAGCTGATACCCGGCCTCCGGATAGTGATCCAACACGCCCATCGTGACCGTCCGTCGGGGGTACGCCCTCAATGCCGAACGTTGTGGCGAGTTCTCTAACGCCAACCGGGGTTACGACGAGCGCTCGGCTATCCCTGACGTGCTCGACCCAATCGTGCTCGAGAGCGTGATCAAGAATGGCGGCGCCGACTGCCCCGGCCAGATGCGGCCGGCGCTCGCTCCAGTCGAGACAGGGGCGACAGAACACCCGGCGCTTAGAGGCGAGGCCAAGATCGACGCCCAACTCATTGAAGAATGACCGGCCGGCGTCGGTGAGTTGCCCGCCATCCTCGTCGAGCAAAATAAACGACTGTTGGACCAGCCGGTCGGCGATTGCGACGGCGATGCGGCCTGCCATGTGGTCATAGCACGTGCGCGCGTGCCGGAGCGTTTCTCCACCGCGCCAGAGATTGCGCTGCCGGGCAGGGCCGTCCTGCGCCACGACCATGAGACCTTCTAGCACGCGCGCGACGTGCGGAGAGGCCAGGCGGAAATATCGCCGTCGGCCCCGCTTTGCGAGCGCGAGCAATCCCGCGTCGCTGAGTTTCGCAAGATGGCCACTCGCTGTCTGCGGCGCCACGCCAGACACATAGGCGAGCTCCGAGGCGGTCAACGTTCGGCCATCCATCAGCGCGCTCAGCATGTTGGCGCGCGCCGGATCGCCGATGACCGCTGCGACTTGGGCGATTTTGGGTCCCGTGTCCATGCCCTTCTCGTACGCCGATAAGGACGCAGTGCCAAGCACGGATACTTCGGTCAAGACCGTAGTGTTTCCGCGAGACTGGATCGATCACGAAACATAGGTTGCCCGGACGCCAGTAGGCCCGGTGAAGAAATGCCGCGACGAGGAGAAAGATCATCCCGCGGCTCCGAGTATTCGGTTGGTATCGAATGACCATCGCGAAGTGGGCTGATCAGGGCCGTCAAATTCTCGCAGGCAACTGAGTGTGATCAATGCCAACAACTTCGTTCAATACAAGACAGCCGGAACTAGCCCACTCCGACAACACGTCATCCCGTTCGCCTCTCGCGACGGCGCTGGCACTTGCTGCCACGAGCCTCGGCCTTGGCGTGGTGCAGCTCGATATCACCATCGTCAATACTGCGCTGAGCAGCATCGGCACTTCGCTCGGCGGTAGCGTGGCCGAGCTGCAATGGGTGGTGACCGCCTATACCATCGCATTCGCGGCCTTCATTTTGACCTCCGGTGCGCTCGGTGACCGCGTCGGCGCCAAACGGATATTCATCGCGGGCTTTGCGATCTTCACGTTGGCTTCGCTCGCCTGCGCGCTGGCGCCGTCGGCGATATTCCTGATCGCCGCACGCTCCGTGCAGGGCCTGGCAGCAGCGATCCTGGTGCCGAACTCGCTCACGCTGCTCAATCATGCCTATACCGATCCGAAGGCGCGCGGCCGCGCGATCGGCTTCTGGGCCGCAGGTGCGAGCGTCGCACTGACTTCGGGGCCGTTTGTCGGCGGCGCGCTGATCGCGCTGGTCGGCTGGCGAGCGATCTTTCTCGTCAACCTGCCGATTGGCGCCGCCGGCCTCTGGCTTGCCTGGCGTTATGCCGAGGAGACGCCGCGGCTCGCGCAGCGCGAGATCGATCTGCCGGGACAGATCGCGGCGATTGCAACCCTCGGCACGCTGGCCGGCGCCCTGATCGAAGGCGGCGTGCTCGGCTGGAGCCATCCGCTCGTCATCATGGGCTTCGTGGCAGCGGCCGTGATCGGACTCCTGTTCGTATGGCGCGAGGCGTGCGCGCCACAACCGATGCTGCCACTCTCGCTGTTCCGCCACCGCGTGTTTGCGCTGACCGCTCTGGTCGGGCTCCTCTTCAACATCGCCTTCTACGGCCTGATCTTCGTGCTCAGTCTCTACTTCCAGAAAATCAATGGCTGGTCGCCGTTCGCAACGGGTCTCGCTTTCGTTCCCATGATGGGCATGGTGCTGCCCGCCAACCTCGTCGCCGCATCGGTCAGCGAGCGCCTCGGCGCGCCGCAAACCATTGCACTGGCTTGTGCGATTACTGCCGCGGGCTGCGTTGCGCTGCTGCCTATGGCCTCAGGCACCAGCTACGGGGCGATCGGCACTCAGCTTGTGATCCTCGGCGGCGGGCTCGGCTTGCTCGTGCCGTCCTTGACCTCGACGCTGCTCGGCAGTGTCGAGAAGTCGCGATCCGGCATCGCCGCGGGCGTTTTGAACGCAACGCGGCAGACCGGCAGCGTGCTTGGCGTTGCCCTATTCGGCTCGCTGGTCGGAGACAACAACGTGTTCATTGCGGGCGCACATACCTCGCTGCTCATTTCGGCCGCTGTGTTGCTCGCCGGTGCGGTCGCGATCTGGCTTGGCCGAGCAAAGGACTGACGGTGAAAGGGAGGGGCCGATCGACCTCGTATGGTGCCCGGATGTCGAAGACCGTGGGGGCCGACGGTTCGCAGCTTTCTGACGCAGTGAAGCGCGCGTTTGTCACACTGCAAATTTGGCGCGAACGGGTTCGGCAGCGCCGCGAATTGGCGCAATGGACTGACCACGACTTACATGATGTCGGATTGTCCTGGTCTGACATCGCTCTGGAAATCAAAAAGTCCTTCTGGCGGGCTTGAATAGCACTCGGATAGAGCGGCCTCCTGCGCGACGAGGCCGGCCAAAGAAGGCGGACCTTTGTCCAACTAAATTCTTCCGCTTTTGGCCCATCGCGACATTTGCCGCGGTTGCGCAAAGGAAAATGGCGCCGGACCGTGGCCTCGAGATGGCCTGCCTCGATCTAGTACCCGGAATCAGAGCTGAGTGATACGGCGGCCTTTGAAGCGGCGTTGGCGGACCTTTTTCTTGGTCCAGACGAAAGGCTCGGCTTTGTCGTTGTACGCGTTGACGTAGGCATCGATGTG
>NZ_JBVVPQ010000042.1:0-3741 GCF_055811695.1 Bradyrhizobium sp. MI1.3
TGGCGGTGGGCACGGGGGTGGCCATCATGGCGGCGGTCATTTCGGCGGTCACGGTTTCGGGCACGCGCATGGCGGCGGCGGGCATCATGGCGGGACGCGGTTCGCAGCCGGAGCCCGACATGGTTCCTCGAAATTCGGTCAGATCCGCAATACGGGTATCCGTCCCGCGCATTTTCGCAATGCCCTGAACGCGCACTCCAGCGCGTTTCGCAATGGCCGGCTGATCAGCAATCCGGCGGCGCGGGCCCAGATCGCAGCTGCGGCCGCCCTTGCCGGCTGGCACGGCGCAAGCGGCGGTTGGTGGCAACATGCCGGGGGCGGCTATGGCTGGGTCGGGCCGCTGTTCTGGCCGTTCGCCTACAACGACCTCTACGACTACGCGATCTGGGGCGACGGTCTCGGCTTCTGGGGCTACGGCTATCCCGACATCTATGCCGGCATGTTCGGCCCCTATGGCTATGATCGCCTCTCGGCCTATCTGCCGCAACGATCGCAGGGACGACGGCAAGCGCGAGGCGTTGCGCTCGATCAGCTTTGCGGCAGCGACCGTCGCGAAATCGTCGGTCTGCCGATCGACCAGATCGTCGCGGCGGTGCAGCCGACCGAGGCGCAAGGCGCAAGCCTCGACGAACTCGGCAATGTCTCGATCCAGGCAGCAGAGCTCATCCGCGCGGCCTGTCCAACGCAAGTCGCGGCGACGGCGCCCGGTCGGTTGGCGGCGATGCAGCAGCGCATCGAGGCGATGGAGAAGGCCGTCGAGCTGGTGCAACCGGCGCTCGACAAATTCTATGGGGCCCTCACCGACGAGCAGAAGGCCCGTTTCAATGCGTTGGCCGAGGATCAGCGCCGGACAGCGGCTTCCCGCGACGCCAGCGCATCGCTGGTTCAGAATTGCGGTGCGCCTGTTGGGCTCGATTGGCCAGCCGGCGAGATCGGCGCGCGGCTCCATCCCAGTGAGACTCAGCGTGCTGCTCTGCAAGTGCTTCAGGATACCAGCGCCAGGGTCAAAGATTCGCTCAAGGACGCGTGCCAGCCCAGCGACGTGATGACACCACCGGCGCGCATGGCCGCGGTTCACAAGCGGCTCGAAATGATGCTGGACGGCGTGAAATCAGTGCGGGCCGCGCTCGAGGATTTCTATGGCACGTTGAGCGACGAGCAGAAGGCGCAGTTCGAGGCGATCGGGCCGCGTCGGACGTCCTGAGCGCGTCGCAAAAAGCCGTGGCGGAAAACCGCCTCGCCGATCGCACTGCGGTTCTCTATGCTGGGTGGCGCTGAAGCAGAAACAATGCGGTGGCCGGAAGACCACGGGTGGCGGGGTGATGGAGTGGTTCGCAAGGAAGAAGGCGGGCGACGTCTGGGATGAGACGGTCGAAGGACCGCTCGGCGACATCGACGCCGCCGAGCGCATCCGTGCGATCTGTGACGCGGCTGCGGCCAGCGCGGCAGGCAGCGCGCGCAACGACAAGCGCGACAGCGCGCGCTACGAGCGCGCGGCGAAAGTCGCGATGGAAATCGCGATGAAGATCTCAGATGGACTGATGCGCGACGACGCAGTGCACCGCATCGTCGATCTCTGCATGAAGGCAAACGACCTCAAGACGGCGCAGATCCTGTTTCGCGCGATCCATGCCAGCTGGATCCGCGAAACGGTCCAGCGGGATCATCCGACATTGGCGCAGTGAGCGGTGCTCGCGCGATCGTCGTTGCACCAAGACCCTCATGGTGAGGAGCGCGTCTTCGCGCGTCTCGAACCATGAAGGCCCGGATCTCGCCCGTGGCCATCCTTCGAGACGCCCGCTTTTCGCGGGCTCCTCAGGATGAGGATCGGAGTGCGTAGCAGGACTTATTTCGCCAACTTCCGCACGGCCTCGTCCACACTGTGGAAGACGTTCTCCCGGGGCAGCGCCTCGAACAGCCTGAACCGCTCGAACGCGGCCTGCGCGCGTACCGATTCCAGCCGGGCCAGCGCGACCGTGACACCCTGTTCGCTGCAGGCCCTGAAAACGTCGAGCAGGATCTGCGCGGCGGTGAAGTCGATCTCGACCATGCCGCTCGCCTCCAGCACCAGCAGTTGCGGCGGCGTCGCGCCGAGCACCCTGGACACGTCGCTGCGAAAGCCGGGCGCATTGAGGAACGACAGCGGCGCCTGCAACCCGATCACGGCGACGCCGTCGATGCGCTCGCCGGTGATGTGCGGGTGCGCCGGCCACCAGATCGTGGTGCCCGGCACGCGCTCGAACTCGACCAGCCGCGCGCGCGTCGTGCTCCAGATGCCGTGCAGCAGCGACAGCACGATGCCGAGGAACGCACCCTGCTGGATCGGCAGCACGATGATCAGCGCGGCGGTGGCGGCGATCAGAAGGAATTCGCTCGGGGATTGGTGATAGATCGTGACGATCTGCTTCACGCGGATGATGCGCAGCGCGACGAACAGCAGGATGCCGCCGAGGGCTGCGTCCGGAACGTGCTGCAGCAATCCCGTTCCAAACGCGAGCAGCGCCAGCACGATCGCAGCGGCGGCGAGACCCGCGAGCTGCGATTGTCCGCCGGTCTCGGCGACAATGCCCGTCCGCGGCGGGCTGGCATTGACCGGAAACGCGCCGAACAGGCCCGACAGCACGCTGCCGGCGCCCGCGCCGAGAAAATCGCGATCGACATCGGCCGGCTTGTCGGGATCGGACGGGAACGAGCGCGTCGTCGCCGCAGTCTGCACCATCACCACGACCGTGATGACAAAGGCGAGCGGCACGAGGCGGACCCATTGCTCCGCTGCAAGCTCGGGGAAGGTCGGCCGCGGCAGCGTCCCCGGCACGAGGCCTACGACATTGACGCCCTTGCTCTCGAGGCCGAGTGCGATCGTGGCCAGCGTCGCGGCGACGAGCCCGATCAGCGCGCCCGGAATTTTTGCGCTGACCTTCTCGGAGACGAAGACCACGGCCAGCACACCGAAGCCGATGCACAGCGTGAAGGGATTGGTGCGGCCGAGCTCGCTTGCGAGCACACCGATGCGATCGAGCGTCGGCCCGCCCGGCGAGTCCAGACCCAGCACGCCCGGCAATTGCGAGACGATGATGTGGACGGAGATGCCGGCGAGGAAGCCGACCATGACGGGCACGGACAAGAGATTGGCGATGCCGCCGAGGCGGAAAGCGCCGCCGGCCAGCATCATCGCGCCGACCATCAGTGCCAGCGCGATCGCGAGCCCCTGATACTCAGGCGAGCCGGTGGCGGCCAGCGCCGCCAGTCCGCCGGCGAAGATCGGCGTGATCGTGGAATCGGCGCCGCAGGACAGGAAGCGGTTGCCGCCGAGCATCGCAAAGCCGAGCGAGCCCGCCATAAAGGCGAAGAAGCCGATCTGCGGCGCGAAGCCGCCGAGCCGCGCCGTGGCCATCTGCTCGGGAATCGCGATCGCCGCGAGCGTCAGCCCCGCCATCAGGTCGCCCGGGAGGGAATAGGACGCGAGTGAGCGAAACAGCGGCCAAGCTGGCTTGGCGTGAGCGTCGTGCGGCATCGATGTGGAGTCCCCGGAAAGCCCTGGCGTTAGTCGGTTAGACTACAGCATTTCCGTATCGGGAAGCAGAAGACGCAGTTTATCTCCATCCGTCGTCATTTCGAGGCCCCCGGGGGGCCGGGGGGGGCGGGCCCGGGGGGGGGGGATAAGGGGGGGGGGGGGGGGGGGCCGGGGTGGGGGGGGGGGGGGGGTGGGGGGGGCGGGGGGGGTGGTTTTAACCCCCCCGG
>NZ_JBVVPQ010000042.1:3751-63823 GCF_055811695.1 Bradyrhizobium sp. MI1.3
CCCCCCCCCCCCCCCCCCCCCCCCCCCCCCCCCCCCCCCCCCCCCCCCCCCTCCCACACCCCCCCCCCCCCCCCCCCGCCCCGGGGGGCCGCCAATTGACGGAGGACAGATCTGTCCTCCGTATCTCGCGAGTGGGCTCAGTACCGGCCGCGGTCGTTGTGATAATCGCCGCCGCGTCCGCCGCCCATACCCATGCCGATCCCGACACCGATGCCAATGCCTTGCATGATGGCGCCGGGCGGCGGGCCGCGATCCGGCGGCGGCGCGCGCTCGTAGATCACTTCATCAGGCGGCGGCCGGCGCTGCCTGGGCGGCGTGTCGACCACCTTGCGCTTCGGCGGCGTGTCGTCGACGCGCTTCTTGATCACAGGCGCGATCGTCGGGTTGACCGGCGTTGCCGGTGTCGAAGGCGTCGAGCACGGGCAGGTTGGCGCCATCGCGACGGCGACCGGGGCAGGAGCGGCCGCGACCACAGCAGGCAAGACGTAGTTGCGGTTCTGCACGCGAAGCAGCAGCCTGCGTGCGGTCGCAGCGAGGTCGCTGTTGTCCCAGTTCGCCAGATAAGCCTCGAACGAGGCGCGGGTGTTGATCGCGGTGGCGCGCTCCCACGCCAGCATCTGGCGCCGGCGCTCCACAATCGTGCGCAGCCGCGGCGTACGGGTGTCCTGAGCATACAACTCGATATAGGCCTGATACGCCGGCACGGTGTCGTCGGTGATCACCATCTCATAGGCGACCATGGCCGGCTTGCCCTGCAAATCCTTGCGCCAATCCTCTAGGCTGCGCGTGCCGCTGGCAAGTGCCATGGAGGATGCGCCAGGAAGCGCAGTTTGACTGCCGCTGCTGTCGCCGCCGAAGAACTTGAAGTCGGTCGTCAGCGACGAGCTTTCCCAGGGGATCTGGCGTCCGTCGGTCGATTGCGCCACGGCGACGCGAATGCGCTTGAACACTTCCTCGATCGGCAGATTGGGCTGCTTGGCGACGGTCAGCGCCGCGGTGGTGTAGGGGCTGTCGATGCCGCTGCCGTCCTCGGCTTCGGAGCCGGGCGAAGTCGAATAGGAAATGAAGGAGCCCGGCGCGCCGGCCTTGGTGTCGACGATTGCGAGCCCGTGTCCGGCGCCGCTGAGCGCCGGGAACGGATTGTTGCGGCAGGCATCGAGCATGAAGATGCGGGCTCGTGTCGGCAGCGCGCCGAGCGTGTTGAGCAAATCGTTGAGCCGCACACCCTGCAGCGGGATGTCGGCTTCGCGCTTGGGATCGAGATCGACGGGAACGAGATAGTTCTCGCCGTCGATCTGGAGGCCGTGGCCGGCATAGAACACCAGCGCGACGGTGTCGGCGCCGCTGGCGCTGACCTTGCCGGCGAAATCCGAGATCGCCTCACGCATGTCGTTCTGCGCCAGATTGGATGCCGTCGTGACGGTGAAGCCGGCGTTGCCGAGCAGCTCCGTCATGCCCTTGGCATCGTTGGCTGCGTTGGGCAGTTCCGGGACGGTGCGATAGGCCGATTGACCGATCACGAGCGCGAGCCGCGCTTCGGCCGCCGCCTCCGTGGGCGTCGTCAATTGCGTGAGCGCGAGAAGACCGGATGCAAGAAACAAATTGCGAAGAACTGGACGGCGCATGGTGTCACCTCCATCGGCAATGCGCACGATGATGTCACCTTTTCTAGGTGGCCGCCATGCGTCTGTCTGTGCACTGGATCACGTTGAGCTGCGGCAAAATGGGGCAGAAGGTCTGCCAGAGCTGGTGCAGCATCGTTCTGGCACCATCCATGTGAATTGCGCATTGATCCATGCGCCAATTGGATTGATCCCAACGCTGCGCGAAAGCATCTTCTCGCGCATCGGCCCCCATGCCGATCTGATCGAAAATCCTGCAAAATATGACTGTTTCGGCGCGCGATGATGCCGTCGATCTTCGCGATCCGCCGCTTTGCAGCGGTCGGCCGCAAGTCTTGCCTGCACCGCCGCTTTGGCCATACAGTCCGCGCAACGGGCTGCGGCAACGACCGTGGCGCGAAAAATAATAATTGGGGAGAGACCGCACCATGTCCATCGTGCCCGTGAACCGTCGCGCGTTCATCAAGTCGTCGACGGGACTTGCCGCCGGCCTCGTGTTCTCCCCCGCACTCATCGGCCGCGCCGAAGCCGCGACGCTGAAGCTGAAATGCTCCTCCTCGCTGCCGAACGATCCCAAATTCGCCAACGGCCGTGTCTATTACGACAATCTCGTGAAGAACCTGAAGGCGAACGGCCTCGGTGAGCAGATCGACGTCGCGTTCTTTCCCGACAACCAATTGGGTCAGGAAATCGACGTTATCAACTCGGTGAAGCTCGGCGTCATCGACCTCATGGTGTCGGGCTCTTCGATCTCGGCCAATCTGGTGCCGCTGGTCGGCACCTACGACCTCGGTTTTCTGTTCTCGAGCTTTCCGCAGCAGACCAAGGCGTTCGACGCCGGCGCGGCCAAGCCGATCGAGGACGCGCTGCTCAAGGGCAGCAACATCCGCATCATCGCCTGGGCCTATAATTTCGGCTCGCGCAGCGTACTTGCGAGGAAGCCGGTGAAGACGCCGGAAGATCTCGCCGGTCTCAAGATCCGCACCCTGCCAAATCCCGTCATCACGGAATGCCTGCGCCTGATGGGGGCCGCCGCGACGCCGCTGGCGTTCGGCGAAATCTACACGGCATTGCAGGCCGGCGTGCTGGACGGGCTGGAGCACGATCCGCCGACCATCCTGGCCAGCAAGTTCTTCGAAACGGCGAAATTCTATTCACTGACGCAGCACAATTTCTCGCCGCTCGCGATCTATTTCAGCGACACGACCTACAATCGCATGGATCCGAAGCTGCGCGACGGTTTCCTCGATGCCGCGAAGAAGGCCGCGGCGGACACGCGGACCCATGGGCTCGCGGTCGAGAAGGAGGCGCTGTCGGCCTTGACCGAAAAGGGCGTGACGGTGGCCGAATGCGACCGCGAGGCGTTCAAGAAGCGCGTCGCGCCGCAAATCGAGAACTTCATCAAGGCGCGGCCGGAATCCAAGGCCGTCATCGACATCATTCGCGCCACGCAGGCCTGACGTGGCAATGACAGCTGCCGTACCTCTCTCGGGCGGCCGCCACGGGAGCATCGCCCTGCTGCTTCGCCTCAGCGACGCGATCGCGGCCATTTTGCTGGCTGCGGATCTCGTCGTCGTCTGCGGTTCCGTGCTGCTGCGCTTCTGCTTCAACGCGCCGGTGGAGTGGTCCGACGACGTCGCGCGCGGCCTGATGGTCGGCTCGGCCTTCTTCGGCGCGGCGAGTGCGCTCGCGCGCGGCGAGAATGTCGGCGTCTCCTTCTTCCGCGACCTGGCTCCGGTACGGCTGCGCGCGCTGGTCGACGCCGCGAGTGCGCTGCTCGTGGTGCTGATTTCGGGCTACGTCGCCTACAATTCCATCAAGCTCGGCTCGCTGACGGCGGGCCAGACCACCGGGTCGGGCCTGCCGCTGGAGCTGACCTTCTACCCGATGGGCGCCGGCGCGCTGTTCATGACGGTGTTTGCGATCGACCAGCTCTGCGCCAGGCCGCTCCCCGACATCGTCAGAGGCCTCGTCGCGGTTGCCATCGTGACCGGCCTCTATCTCGCCTGGGATTATCTGTCGCCCGCCACGGTGCCCTCGGCGGGCACGCTGATGCTGATCGGTTTCTTCGCGACGTTGGTCGGCGGGTTGCCGATCGGCTTTGCGCTAGCGCTGGCCGCGCTGATCTTCATCTGGGTCGAGGGCGCACTGCCCGGCGTCATCTTCGCGCAGCAGATGGCGCGCGGCATCGATAATTTCGTGCTGCTCGCGATTCCGTTCTTCATTCTCGTCGGCTACCTCATGGAAGCCAACGGCATGTCGGTGCGGCTGATCGAGCTGTTGCAGCGTGGGGTCGGGCGCATGCGCGGCGGCCTCAACGTCGTGATGGTGGCCTCGATGGTGCTGTTCTCCGGCATCTCCGGCTCGAAGATGGCCGATGTCGCCGCGGTTGGCTCCGTGCTGATTCCGGCCGCGCGCCGCTCCAAGCAGAATCCGGGCGGTGCCGTGGCGCTGCTCGCGGCCTCCGCGGTGATGGCGGAGACCATTCCGCCCTGCATCAATTTGATCATCCTGGGTTTCGTCGCGAATTTGTCGATCGGCGGCCTGTTCGTCGCAGGGCTGTTGCCGGCCGCGCTGATGGCGCTGGCCTTGATCGCCGTCTCCATCATCTTCGGCAAGACGCCGACTGAGACTCCGGCTGAGACTGCGGCTGATGCCGAGGACATCGCGCCGCAGATGCCGGTGTCGGGCCTGTGGAGCGGCGCGATCGCCTCGTTCGGCCTGATCTTCATGATCTTCTTCGGCTTCAAGAGCGGCTTTGCCACCGCGACCGAGATATCCGCCTTCGCGGTGGCCTATGCGCTCGTCGTCGGCAGCGTGGTGTTCCGCGAGCTCAGCTTCACATCGGCTGCGCACAGCTTCGTCCAGGGCGCAACGCGCGCGGGGCTCGTGCTGTTCATCGTCGCGGCGGCGCAATCGCTGGCGTTCACGCTGACCTTGCAGCAGGTGCCGCATGCGGTCGGCGATTTCATGCTGGGACTGTCCAAGACCTCGGGCACCTGGCTGTTCATCCTGCTCGCGATCGCCGTGCTGATCGTGATGGGCTCGGTGCTGGAGGGCGCGGCCGCGCTGATCATCTTCGGGCCGCTGCTGCTGCCGGTGGCCGTGCAGCTCGGTATCGATCCCCTGCATTTCGGCGTCGTGCTCGTGATCGCGATGGGCATCGGCCTGTTCGCGCCGCCGCTCGGGCTCGGGCTCTACGGCGCTTGCCTGATCGGCAACGTGCCGATCGAGCAGACGGTGAAGCCGATCATGGGCTATCTTGGCCTGTTGTTCCTTTGCCTGCTCGTGATCGCGTTCGTGCCATGGCTCAGCACGGCATTGCCGCGCGCGTTCGGCTACTGAAGGAGTCTTGCCGTGAAAGTCCTGCTGGCCCACACGCCGGAGATGCGCCGCAATTACTACGGCAATCGCAGCCTGAACGGTTTGCGCGCGGCCGCCGAGGTGGTGCTGCACGAGAGCGATGAGACGCTGGTCTCAGCCAGCCTCGTGCGCGCTGCCAAAGATGTCGACATCATCGTGGCCGACCGCATGACCGAGGGCCGCGGCGAGATCTTTGCGCAACTGCCGCGCCTGCGCGCCTTCGTCCGCTGCGCCGTCGACATTCGCAATGTCGATATCGAGGCCGCCTCGAACGCCGGCGTGCTCGTGACCCGCGCCGGGCCCGGCTTCGTGCAAGCCGTTGCCGAGCTCGCGGTTGGCTTCATGGTCGATCTCTCCCGCGGCGTGTCCCGAGCGACGGCCGATTATCACGCCGGTCGCAGGCCGGAAGCCCGGATGGGCCGTCAGCTGGCCGGCAGCAAGATCGGCATCATCGGCTATGGCAGCATCGGGCGTTACCTCGCCGACATCGCCAAGGTGATGCGCATGGAGGTGCTGGTCGCAGATCCGTTTGCCACCGTGAGCGACAGCGCCATCCGGCAGGTCGGCCTCGACGAGCTCCTCGCCGCGTCCGACTATGTCGTCTGCCTTGCCATCGCCAACGAACAGACCGAAAACCTGATCGGCGAGGCGGCGCTGGCGCGCATGCAGAAGCATGCGGTCTTCGTCAATCTCTCCCGCGGCAATCTCGTCGACGAAGCGGCGCTGGCGAAGGCGCTGCTTGAATATCGTATCGCGGGTGCCGCGATGGATGTCGGCCGCGCGCCTGACCAGATGCCAAATCCGGAGCTTGCGAAGTATCCCAACGTCATCGCCACGCCGCATGTCGGCGGCCTGACGCCGCAGGCGATCGAATATCAGTCGCTGGAAACCGTGCGCCAGGTCGAGGCGATCGTCAAAGGCGAGGCCCCACAAGGCGCCGTCAACGCCGAGCGCTGGACGCGGCGGCCGTGATCCGCTCTACAGCCGGTCCACGGCTTTGAACGTCCCGTCCTTCTGGATCACCGTTAAAAACACCTTTGGTGGCGCGTCGATCATGCGCATGCCGACGGTGACGGTGCTGCCGCTGATGTCGAAGCGGCCGACATCGTTGATCGCGCGCAGCAGGCTCGCGCGGGTCGGTTGCGGTCCGGCCTGTTCCAGCGCCGCGGCCGCGAGACGGCCGGCGATGTAGCCTTCGAGCGACACGAAATTCGGCGTCAGCGTCGGGTCGAACGCGGTTTGCGCGGCCTGATAGTCGGCGACGAGCTTGAGCGAGCGGTCCCAGGGAAACGGCACGACCTGCGTGACGACGACGCCTTCGCCCTCGGGGCCGAGCTCCCGGGCGAGCGCAACGGCGCCGACGAAAGAGATGTTGACGAAGGTCGGATTGGCGCCGCTGCGGTGCGCGAGCTTGATGAACTCGGCGCAGGGACCGTAGGTCCCGACCATGACGATCGCCTCGGGTTCGACGCGCTTGATCGTGCGCCAGGCCGAAGCGACGGCGCGGGTGTTGCGCTCGAAGGTGCCTTCGGCGGCGAGCTCGAGGCCGCGCCTGGCAAGCGCGGCCTTCACGCCGGAAAGACCGTCGCGCCCGAAGGAATCGTCCTGGTAGAAAATGGCGATGCGGGTGAAATGGCGATCCTCCGTGAGGTGCTTGACCCATGCCTCGGCCTCGGCGCCATAGCTCGCACGGATGTTGACCACGTTGGCGAGCTCGAGGTCGCGTAAGAACTCGGCACCGCTGAACGGACCGATGAAGGGCACGTTCCTGGCGCTGGTGATCGGTATCGTCGCCACCGCGGTCGGTGTGCCCACCGCACCGATCAGCGCAAACACCTTGTCGTCCTCGATCAGCTGCAGCGTCTGCGCTACCGAGCGGTCGGGGTCGTAGCCGTCGTCGCGGCTGATGAGCTGGAGCTTGCGGCCGTGGACGCCGCCCTTGGCGTTGATTTCGGTGAAGGCTGCGACGATGCCCTGCCGCATCCGCTGTCCGAGTGCGGAGGAGGGACCCTCGAGTGCTGCGGCCTGGCCGAACAGGATCGCATCCTCGCTGACGCCGATCTCGTCGGCTTTCGCCGGCAGCATGATTGCTGCCAGGAGGACGACGGTCATGACGATGGACGTCGCAGATCGAGATCGATACATCAGGAAAAGTCTTGCCGGTGCGGTGAGTAGCTTCGGGAAAGCTATCGCCGCAGGATGAATCGGCGATGTATCGATGGCTCCGTACTACTCCGGGGAAAACCGGCAACTTGCTTCGTCAAAGTCCGCATCGTCCTGCATTTCATTAACTAAGGCGGGTCATGCGGAACAGCCGGCGCCTGAAATTGTGCAGTTCTTAACCGCGGTCCTGTTCCGATAGTGGCTCCGGCGGCTCAACCAGAGGTTCGGTTGACCGGGAGAGGGGACGGCGGTTTCTGAATGGACGGTCGGGATCAGAACGATCAGGATCGGAGGCGAATGACCGGATGGTGGCGTGCCGCGCCGCTGCTCGGGCTCTATCGCCCTGCGCTCGTTGCGGTCGGTGTAGGTCTTCTGTTTTCGGTCGTGGCCGCGGCCGCGGTGGCGCGATGGGAAGGCCGCGTCAACAAGATCGAGTTCGAGAACGCGGCCGAGACTGAAGTGATCGTCATGCAGAACGGCATGGGCGAGTACATCTCCAGGCTCGTCGCGCTACGCACCCTGTTCGAATCGACCAACCAGGAGATCACCCGCAGCGAATTCGAGACCTTCAGCACCCGCCTGTTCGAGCGCCATCCCGGCATGCTGCGCATCTCCTGGGTGCCGCGCGTGAACCGCAAGGAGCGCGCCGAATACGAGGCCGCGGCGATCATGGACGGTGTCTCCGGCTATCGCATCAAGTCGCTCCAGGGCGATGGGTTCGCGACCGCGCCGCAGAGCGACGAATATTTTTCGGTGCTCTACTCGACCCAGCCGAAGACGTCTCCGGTCTACGGCATGGACTACGCGACCGTTCCGGAGCGCCGCGCGCTCCTCGAGCGCGCGCGCGACACCGACCGGGTCTCGGCCATTCGCACCCGCCTCTTCGAGCCGAGGGCGGGCGGCCGGTTGCCCGACGTTCTCGTCGCCATTCCCGTCTACGCCAAGGGAACGTCGCGCGACACGGTCGTGGACCGACGCCGCAATCTCGCCGGCTTCGTCGTCGGCGTCTTCGACCTGCCGCTGCTGATCCAGTCCATTCGCGTGACCACCGGCGCAAGCCCCGCGGTCAGCGTCAACGTCTATCCGCCGTTTGCGTGGCAGATCGTCGGCCTGGAGGAGATGCTGCCGGATTATTCGTCGGCCGCCACGGCGCCGCAGTCGATGCGGGACGTCGCGCGGGCCCTGCACTGGTCGGGCAATCTCAAGATCGGCGACACCGACTGGCAGGTGCGGGCGGTGCCGACTGCCGGCGGTCCGTTGGAGACGACTTACGATCGCGCGGGCGCGGTGCTGATCGTCGGCATGCTGCTGACGCTGTCGCTTTCGACCTATCTCATGCTCGCAAGCCGCAATTCGCAGCGGTTGTCGCTGGCGAACCGGCGGGTGCTCGAACTCGCCCAGACCGACATCCTGACCGGATTGCCGAACCGCGCTTTCTTCCTGGCCCGGCTCGACGAGCTCAATGGTCGTTTGAAGGACGGCGGTCGGACCTTCTCGATCCTGATGCTCGACCTCGACCGCTTCAAGAACGTCAACGACTCGCTCGGTCACGGTGCCGGCGATGCGCTGCTGCGTCAGGTCGCACAACGGCTGAAATCCGCGCTGCGCGCCAGCGACGTGCTGGCCCGGCTTGGTGGCGACGAATTCGCCATCATCCAGGAAGCTTGCGAGGATCAGCGCGTCTGCTCGACCGAACTGGCGGGGCGGATCGCCAAGCTTGTGGCCGAGCCGTTCCTTCTTCCCGGACACCGCGTCGAGATCGGCACCAGCATCGGCATTGCGATCGCGCCCGATCACGGCAGCGATCAGGAGCAGCTGCTGAAGAAGGCCGACCTGGCGCTCTACCGCTCGAAATCGTCGGGCCGCAACTGCTTCACCATCTACGACAAGGCGATGTCGGCCGAGCTCGAGGCGCGCAGCACGCTGGAAGGCGATCTGCGCGACGCCATTGCGCGGTGTCAGCTCGAGGTGCACTACCAGCCGTTCGTCGACGCCCTCAGCGGCGCGCGGCGCGGCTTCGAGGCGTTGGTGCGCTGGAGGCATCCGACGCGCGGCTTGATTGCGCCGGACCAGTTCATCCCGCTTGCGGAGGAGACCGGGCTGATCGTGCCGCTCGGCGAGTTCGTGCTGCGACGCGCCTGCGCTGACGCGGCCGGCTGGCCGTCCGACCTTGCGGTTGCAGTCAACCTGTCGCCGATCCAGTTCAAGGAGGCCGAGCTGTTCGAGATGATCAGCGCGGCGCTCGCCGATTCCGGGTTGCCGCCCCGGCGGCTGGAGATTGAGATCACGGAATCCGTTCTGCTGGAACGCGGCGTCGAGAACCACGCCTTCATGGAGCGGCTGAAGAGCATCGGCATCGCGCTCGCACTCGACGATTTCGGCACCGGCTATTCGTCGCTGAGCTACCTGACCGCGTTCCCGTTCGACAAGATCAAGATCGACAAGTCGTTCATCCGCAACCTCACGCATCAGCCGCGCAGCTCCGCCATCATCTCCTCGATCGTGACGCTGGCGCGCGGGCTGGACATGTCGGTCACCGCCGAAGGCGTCGAGACCCGCGAGGAGTACGAGCGGCTGAAGGCGCTCGGCGTCAATTTCGCGCAAGGCTATCTGTTCGGCCGCCCGCACCCGATCGAACGGATCATGTTCGACGTGCCCGTCAAACCATCCCAACTCGACGCCGCCTGAGCGCCCGCCTCGTCCTTCGAGACGACCGCTTCGCGGTCTCCTCAGGATGAGGCTAGGTGGCATCGGGGCCTGTTGAATTGTCGCCAAACACTCTGTCCTCATCCTGAGGAGCCCGCGAAGCGGGCGTCTCGAAGGATGGCCGCAGGCGAGGTGCTTGCCAGTACTTCTTCCAGCGCGATCACCTTACTCAACGGGCATGCGCGAAAAGCGCTTGACCCGGGCAGTCCCGGATGGTCGGAAGGACCGTCCAGGGATGAAACACACAATGCGGCTTCCGTTCTTCTACGGCTGGGTCGTGGTCGCGGTGACTTTCGTCACCATGGCCATCGGCGTCAACGCGCGCACCGCCTTCTCGCTGTTCTTTCCTCCCATCATCTCCGAGTTCGGCTGGGAGCGCGGCGTCACCGCGGGCGCCTTTTCCTTCGGCTTCGTGGTGTCGGGCATGGTCAGCCCGCTGATCGGCCGGCTGATGGACCGCGCCGGCCCGCGCGCGGTGATGGAGCTCGGCGTGGTTCTGATGGGTGGCGGGCTGCTGCTCGCGCCGCTCACCAGCCAGCCATGGCATCTCTACGTCACCATCGGCGTCATGGTTGGCGCCGGCTCGGTGTGTCTCGGCTATTCCGGCCAGTCGCTGTTCCTGCCGAACTGGTTCATCCGCACACGCGGCCTCGCCATCGGCATTGCCTTCGCCGGGGTCGGCATCGGCTCGGTGACGCTGCTGCCCTGGGTGCAGCACTTGATCGAACAGACCGGCTGGCGCACGGCCTGCACGGCGATGGGCCTGATGATTCTGATCGTGCTGGCGCCGATCAATCTGTTCCTGCACAGGCGCCCCGAGGATATCGGCCTGCGGCCTGACGGCGATGCCGCGCCGGCCGCAGGCGCCGCAAAACCCGTCTCCAACATCGTCGATCCCGTCTGGGCCCGGACCGAATGGACACTCCGGAAAGCGGTCGCCACGGCGCGGTTCTGGTGGATCGCGCTCGGCTATTTCTGCGGCCTGTACATCTGGTACGCGGTGCAGGTGCACCAGACCAAATTCCTGCTCGACATCGGCTTCAGCCCGGGTGTCGCGGTGTGGGCGCTCGGCATCGTCAGCCTGCTCGGCATTCCCGGCCAGATCCTGCTCGGCCATGTCTCCGACCGGATCGGGCGGGAATGGGTATGGGCAATCAGCTGCGCGGGTTTTGCGATCTCTTTCGCAGCGCTGATGGCTCTGAAATTCCAACCGTCATTGTGGCTGGTCTATCTCATGGTGTTCACGCAAGGCGCGCTCGGCTACGGCCTGACCTCGATCATGGGCGCAGTGGTGTTCGAGATTTTTCAGGGCAAGCACCAAGGCAGCATCTTCGGCACCATCATGCTGGCAGCATTGGCCGGCGGCGCCGCCGGTCCCTGGGTCACCGGCTTGCTTTACGATCGGGTCGGCGACTACACGCTCGCCTTTGGCGTTGCCATCATTGTGAGCGGATTGTCGGCGCTCTCGATCTGGCAAGCCGCGCCGCGCAAGGTGCGCGCCGTCGCCGGCAAGCTTCAGGCTGGGACCGGCGCCGAATAGGTTCCGTACGCACCGGATTACCTTCGCGTCTTTTGCGGAATGTTAAGCATGTCGCGTTGCGACGGGACTGCAAAAACGTCTTGGACACCATCGCGGCGCTAGCCTCGGTTGCCATATCTTCCCGATGCCTCCGGGTCCAACGATGTCTGCCTCCGATTGTCCCATGACAGAAACTCCGGAAGTGCTGTTGGCCGCGCTCGAACGCGCCGAAGAGGGCATCGTCATCGTCGACAGCGCGTATCGCATCACGCATTTCAATGCCGGTGCAGAGCGGATCTGGAAACTCGCACGGGCTGAGGTGCTCGGCCGCGACGCCGGACTTCTCAGCCTCAAATGCCTCCAGGCCGAACCGTGTGCGGAATTCCGTGACGAGATCAGCCTGGTGCGACACGACGGCAGCCGCATCCGGGCGGCCATCTCGCTTTCATCCATTGCAAGTGGCGGCGTGACCCATCGCATCGTGTTCGCGCGTGACGTTACCGCGGATGCCGAGCGCCGCGTCAGGATCGGGCTTCTCCACGCCGTCTCCGACCAGACCAACCGCGCGGTGCTCATCACCGACACCGACCAGAACATCGTCTACGTCAATTCCGCCTTCACGACGCTGTTCGGCTACACCAGCGAGGAAGCCGAAGGCCGCCGTGCCCGGGGCCTGATCGCCGGCCGCCACACCGATCGCAAGGCCGTTGCGAAGCTCGTCAAGCGCCTGATGGATGGCGGCCACCGCGGCGAGGTCGAGATGCTCGCCTATGACAAGGATGGCGAGGAGATCTGGGTCTGTGCCCGCATCGATGCCTTCCGCGACAGGAAGGGCCAGGTCAAGCACATCTTCGCGCTGCTCGAGGACATCACGGAGACCAAGCAGCTGCACTCGCTCCAGCAGCTCATCATGGGCGCGCTCGCTGATGAGGTTCCGATCGGCGAGATTGCAGACCGGCTGTGCCGCCGTGTCGAGCAGATCGCGCCCGACGTC
The DNA here is from genome assembly GCF_055811695.1 of Bradyrhizobium sp. MI1.3. Taxonomy (NCBI): domain Bacteria; kingdom Pseudomonadati; phylum Pseudomonadota; class Alphaproteobacteria; order Hyphomicrobiales; family Nitrobacteraceae; genus Bradyrhizobium; species Bradyrhizobium sp. MI1.3. Next base: position 16,119 of record NZ_JBVVPQ010000042.1, read on the forward strand.
GTCTGTTCGCTGCTTCACGTCGATGCCGCGGGCCTGATCCATCCGCTCGGCGGCCCAAGCCTGCCCGAGGACTATTCCCGCGCACTGGAGGGCATTGCCATTGGTCCCAATGTCGGCTCGTGCGGAACCGCGGCCTTCTACGGCGAGCCGGTGCTGGCGACCGATCTGGAGACCGACCCGCGCTGGCAGCCCTACAAGGCGATGCCGCTCGCGATTGGCCTGCGCGCATGCTGGTCGACGCCGGTCAAGGCCAAGGACGGACGGGTCATCGCCACCTTCGCTTTCTACTACCGGGAGCCGCGCGCGCCGAGCAATTGGCACCGCCGCATCGTCGATGCCTGCGTCAATCTCGGCGCCTTCGCGATCGAGCGCAAGGAAGCGCGCGCCGAGATCGCGCGGCTCGCCTATCACGACATCCTCACTGGTCTGCCGAACCGCGCACAATTGCGACGCCTGATCACCACCGCCATCGATGCCTGCCCGACCGGCAGCCACGTCGCGCTGGCCTTCCTCGACGTCGATCATTTCAAGGACGTCAACGACACGCTCGGTCATGCCGCCGGCGACGAGCTCCTGATCCAGCTGGCGCAGCGCCTGCGCGAGCAGATCGGACCCGAGGACATGCTGGGGCGGCTCGGCGGCGACGAGTTCGTCATCCTGCTGCCGCGGCGCAACGCCGAGGGTGCCGAGCGCGTCGCGGCCGGAATTACCGAAGCGCTAGCGGCGCCGCTGCGGCTCGGCTCCAGGCAGCTGCAGATGTCGGCGAGCATCGGCGTCAGCCTCTATCCCGATCATGCGACCGACATCGACACCCTGATGCAACAGGCGGACGCGGCCATGTACATGGCCAAGCAGGCGGGACGTTCGACCCATCGCCTGTTCAGCGCCGAGATGAACGGGCTCACCGAGCAGCGGCTGGCCTTGATTGCGGCGCTGCGCCGCGCCATCGCCGAGGGGGCGCTGACCCTCAGGTATCAGCCGCAGATCCGCAGCTGCGACGGCGCGATCCATGGCGTCGAGGCGCTGGCGCGCTGGCACGATGCCGAGCTCGGCGACGTCTCGCCGGCAAAATTCATCCCGCTCGCCGAAGAGTGCGGCCTGATCGAGCAGATCGGCCTGTGGTCGGTGCGCGAGGCCTGCCGGCAGATGGCGAGTTGGCGCCGCGCCGGGCTCGGCATTCCATCCGTGTCGGTGAACCTGTCGCCGATCAATTTCCGCAGCGTCACGCTGGCCGCGCGGCTCAAGGACATCCTCGCCGAATACGATCTGCCGGCGGATGCGCTGATGCTCGAGATCACCGAGGGCGCGTTCATGCAGGACAGCGTCGCCGCGCTCGAGACGATGAATGCGATCCGGGAGCTCGGCGTCGGGCTTTCCGTGGACGATTTCGGCACCGGCTATTCCAGCCTCAGCCGGCTCGCCCATCTGCCGATCCGCGAGCTCAAGATCGACCGCAGCTTCATGCGCGACATCGAGCGTGACGCCGGCGCGCTCGCGATCGCCACCGCCGTGGTGCGCGTCGGGCAGGGCCTCGGCATGACCGTCGTCGGCGAAGGGGTCGAGACCGAGGCGCAGCGCAAGGTGCTGGCCGAACTTGGCTGCGACGTCGTGCAGGGTTTTCTTTACGCACCCGCGCTCGCGCCTGTTGCCTTCGAGCGCTGGCTGATCGAGCACTGCGCCGAGCAGGCGCAGGCGATGTTGGCTCGTCTCGACATTGCACCGGCCGGCGCGACTGCGGTGAAGCGGTCGGCGTAGGGCGTCTACTCTCGGAGCCGCCACGGCAGCAACGACGGGCTAGCCATCGAAATCAACGAAACGCGTTACTTCGATCGTGCCTGGTTTGGCTTTGGTCGGCATTGACGCGGCAATGCATAGTGAACGGTCAGCAAGCTTTCGTTCCTGTCGTCGAAAATCAAATGATCGGTCAAGGCCATTTCCGCGCGCATAGCATTGCAGCAGAAGATCATCCATCGATTGAACGTGGGCAGCGGGCTCATGGACCGGTAAAGCTCGCCACACTCGATGGTCACGTTCTTAAGGCCTTGCGCATTCGCCAATTCGAGCCGGGATCGAATCTCTTGCCGGAAACGGTCCGTTGAAACCATGCGACATCCGATTGCCGAAAACCCTTCTGAGAGGGGGATCAGCCGGCCAGTATTGAAATCGAGCGATGAGCCCTGTCAACTCAGACGTCAGGCCGTGTGACCATAGAGCAATGCCAACACAAAGATACAGCTAATAAAGCCGATCTGATTGATGCTCTCGTCTCGCTATTGGGCGACAGCGTTCCTATATGCTCGATATCGCCGCCCGCCCTTGGCAGTTATCGGTGACTGAGAGCATTGCGCTCCCGCCTCAACCACGAAGGCGGTCGGATGTCCGATATCCCAAAATACAAATCTCCTGGACTGATTGGTATCTCCGGTGCCGCTGCGGGTCGCTGCGTCGGCCTTCATGCAGCGGAATCCATTTTCAATTGATCTGCAGCAGCGATCTCGCACGCAGGTCGTCAGGAGGCTACGTGGCAAACACAGCAACGATCCGAAATTCGAACGGGCTTCCGGCCACATTCACGGGATCGAAGACCGGGCAGGACGACGCTCCGTTTGTCTTCGTGAAGGTCGGCGATGAAGAGCGCCGCATGCGAAGGGCCGAATGGGATGCGCTTCCGCCCTGGACCGGCCCGCGCCCGGCACGAACAGTCAACGATTGATCGCACAGCCTTTGGGGGCCCGCTTGACGATCGAACATGCTATCGTGCGAACCAAGCCGAAGCCCTGGGGCAGTCTCGATCTGCGGCCCTGGAGCCTGGCGTCGACGAGCGACGGCCCGATCGGGGAATTGTGGTTCGAGCGTCCGGGCCTTGCTGGGCCGGAGACGGCGTTGCTGCTCAAAATGCTCTTCACCTCCGAGCCGCTATCGATTCAAGTTCACCCGGATGATGCGTTCGCGCGCTCGATCGGGCTTGCCAACGGCAAGACCGAAGCCTGGTACATCGTCTCCGCGATCCCCGGTGCTAGGGTCGCGGTGGGACTGAACCATCCGCGCTCCGCCGCAGAGTTGCGAGCGGCAATCGCTGACGGCTCGATCGCCGATATCGTGGATTGGCAGCCGGTTCATCCAGGCGACGCCATTTTCATTCCTGCCGGAACCGTACATGCGATCGGCGCCGGCATCGTGCTCGTCGAAATCCAGCAGCAAAGCGACGCCACGTTCCGGCTGTTCGACTATGGACGACAGCGCCAACTGCACATCGACAATGCCGTCGCGGTGGCGACAGCAGGCCCGCGCCAGATCCAATTGCCGTCCGAACGTCTGAGCGGCGCGCGAACGGTCCTCACGGTCAATTCATATTTTGCGCTGGAGCAAATTGACCTTGCTCCGGGCTCCGTTTGGATGCTCGACGCACCGAAAGAGACCTGGCTGCTGGCGATAGAAGGCCAGGCCCAACTCGGCTCGACGAGGCTGGCGCCGGGGGAGGCGATCTTCCTGGAAGCCGACCATGCGGAAATCGAGGTCGGTGCGAACGGGTTGAAAGCGCTACTGGCCTATCCCGGCCCGAAGATAAACCTCGCTGCGTTGATAGAGCGCAGCGCCGCGAGCGCCAGTCGCGCACCGCACGCCTTTCCCAGCACCCTGGTCGCGTCTCCCTTCGAGACCGCCGCGCTCAAACAATCGGAGACGCCAAATTGGCTGCCGTAAATCGTATCGCATTCATCGGCAATTCGCTTCCCCGCCGCTGCGGCATTGCGACCTTCACCACCGACTTGCAGAGCGCCATTGCGGCGTCCCGGAGTGATCTGGAGACCGTCATCGTCGCGATGACCGATCACGGCCAGGTCTACGATTATCCTCCCACCGTGGGCCTGGAGATCAACGACGACAGGCAAGATGATTATGTCCGTGCGGCCACTTATCTGAACAGCGGCGGCTTCGAGGCCGTTTCGCTGCAACACGAGTTCGGCATTTTCGGCGGCGAGGCCGGAGGCCAGATCATGGCGCTCCTGTCGCGCCTGACCATACCGATCGTGACAACCTTGCATACGATCTTGTCCGAGCCGACGGAGGCTCAGCGTGACGTCATCGCGCGCATCGTCGAATGCTCGTCCAAGGTCGTCGTGATGGCGGAGAAGGGTCGGGAGTTGTTGCGTTCCGTCTACCACGTGGCTGACGAGAAGATCGAAATCATCCCACACGGTATCCCGGAATTTGCGTTCGTCGAACCCGACGCGGCCAAGGCTGCGCTCGGATTCAGCAACAAGTCGGTCATCCTGACCTTCGGATTGCTGTCGCCGAACAAGGGTATCGAAGTCATGATCGATGCGATGCCTTCGATTCTGAAGACCCGACCCGACGCCGTTTACGTCGTCCTCGGTGCGACGCATCCCAACCTCGTGCGCGATCGTGGCGAAGCCTATCGTGAGTCCCTGATGGCGCACGCGCGCCAGGCTGGCGTCGAGGATCACGTCGTGTTCCTCGATCAGTTCGTCGACAAGAAAACGCTGCTCGATTTCATCTCGATGTCCGACGTCTACGTGACGCCGTACCTCAGTGAGGCCCAGATGACCTCGGGCACGCTGGCCTATAGTTTCGGCCTCGGTAAAGCCGTGGTGTCCACCCCGTATTGGCATGCCCGTGAACTATTGGCCGATGGCCGCGGCATCCTGGTTCCGTTTGGCGATGCGGCAGCGCTCGGCATTGAAATCGCCAAGTTGCTGACCAACGATGTGCTTCGGCAGGCGATGCGCAAGCGCGCCTATTCGAGCAGCCGCGCGATGACGTGGGAAAGAACCGCCGAACGCTATATGTCGGTCTTCGAGAACGCCGGCCGACGGCATCGGCTCAAGACCATTGCGCGCACGGATACTGGTACGCTGCTGCGCGACAGCCGCGCCCCGCCGGAAATGCAGCTCGGTCATTTCCTGTCGATGTGTGACGACACGGGACTGTTTCAGCATGCCGTTCATAGCGTGCCGGATCGTGCCCACGGCTATTGCGTCGACGACAACGCCCGGGCGCTGCTCGTGGCCTGTGCACTCAACAATCCGGGCGAAGAGCGGCTGCCGGAAGCCCTGACGGCGCGATTTGCCGCCTTCGTCCAGCACGCCTGGAATCCGGATACACGACGATTTCGCAATTTCATGGGCTTCAACCGCTGCTGGTTGGAGGACCAGGGGTCGGAGGATAGTCACGGACGCACGCTCTGGGCCTTGGGCGTGTGCGCGTTGACCGATGCCAGCACGTCGCGGCGCTCATGGGCCGCGGCGCTGTTTTCTGAAGCGATGGCAACAGCGGAAGAGTTTCGTTCGCCCCGTGCGTGGGCGTTCGTATTGCTGGGCCTTGATGCATACTGCTCGGCTGTCCCGAACGATGTCCAGGCGACCCGTTTGCGTGCCGTGCTTGCCGATCGGTTGATCTTGATCTTCGACACCGTGGCAACAGGCGATTGGGTCTGGTTCGAGGATGGGTTGGCCTACGATAACGCGCGCTTGCCCCAGGCGCTGATCATGACGGGCCTGGCGAGTAAGACATCGCGCTATGTCAATATCGGGCTGGAGTCGCTGCGCTGGCTTGTGAAGAGGCAAACTTCGGCGAAGGGCCAATTCCGCCCGATCGGCACGGCGGGATTTGGTGAGCGACGCCAACCCTCGCAAGCCTTCGACCAGCAGCCGCTGGAGGCCGCGGCGACCATCGCGGCATGCCTTGCCGCATGGCGGGCCGATCACGATGTCGAGTGGAAAGCCGAAGCCGCGCGGGTCTTTGCGTGGTTTCTGGGCAGCAACGATCTGTCGGCCTCGCTGGTCGATCTGGAAACCGGAAGCTGCCGGGATGGCCTGCACCCCGATCGTCCCAATGAGAATCGGGGAGGGGAATCCGTGGTGTCGTATTTGCTTGGCCTCTCCGAGATTCGGCAAATTGCCCGCCTGAGCGAAAGCCGAGCCAAGCCTGCTCCTCTCGTCGCCTGACGGAGCCGGTTACAATTTCCTCCTTCAACCCATCGAGGCCGTTTTGTCGCAATCTCCCTTCCTCAAACGCCAAGCCCTTCAGCTGCGGCCTGATCCGACCCGTGTCATCGTTCGGCCTTTCAAGCCGGCAACCGAGCCGCGCGACCTCAATCCGACAGACAAGACCCGCGCCAACCATATCGTCGAACGGGTCCTCGCGCTCGATCCCGAGACGGCTGACCGGCAATTGGCCGACGTTCTGGAGAATTTCCTCGGCCGTCACCGCAACCTGTTGCAGATTTTCGAGGCACGCGCCGCGGAAATGGAAGAGGCGCTGGCCGACCATGCTGTATTCACGCAGGTGCAGCGCCAACTCGCGGGCGCCTATTTTCTTAACGAATATTCGTTCGAGGCCTCGGCATTGTTCAATCCGAGTATCGTGCCACATCCCGATCGATCCGGAACGCCGGAAGGCAGCCTCCGCTTCATCCTGAGTCTTCGTGCCGTCGGCGAGGGTCATGTGTCGTCCCTGACATTTCGGTCGGGGCTTATTGCGGCAGACGGGACCGTGACGATCGACCCGACGGCGCGTCTTGCATCCAGCCCCGATCTCGTCAGGCTGACATCGAGCGCCGGCGGCGACGGGATTGATGTTACATTCGCGGCTGGCCAGGATCTTAGCGAGCGGGTGATTTTTCCAGTCACCGAAGCGCAGTCGAACGGGATCGAGGATGCGCGCTTTGTGCATTTCAGCAACGCGGGCAAGACAATCTACTACGCGACCTACACCGCCTATAGTGGACGGGCGATCCGGTCGGAGCTGATCGAGACGTCCGATTTTGTATCGTTCCGGCTATCGCCCCTGAAGGGCAATGCCGCGCGCAACAAGGGCATGGCGTTATTCCCGCGCAAGGTCGGGGGCAGATATGCGATGATCGCGCGCCAGGATAACGAGAACCTCTATCTGATCTTTTCCGACGATCTCCATACGTGGGATGGCGGGCAGCCGATCCTGAAGCCGCGATACCCCTGGGAGTTCGTGCAGATCGGCAATTGCGGATCTCCGATCGAGCTCGATGAGGGATGGCTGCTGCTGACGCACGGTGTCGGCCCTGTGCGGAAATATTCGATCGGGGCCGCGCTGCTGGACAAGAACGACCCTTCGAAGGTGCTCGGCCGCCTGCGCGAGCCGCTATTGCGCCCGGACCCTTCCGAACGCGAAGGATATGTTCCGAACGTCGTCTACACCTGCGGCGCGATGCGCCACCGCGACAAGATCATCTTCCCCTACGCGGTCTCCGACAGCTTCTGCAATTTCGCGACCATCGAGATTGCATCCTTGATTGCGGCCATGGACAGTAGTGCATAGGAACTGCGCTGACCGTTCTCGATGTCCATCCGATGGATTGGAAAAGCGTGAAGCGATCGGCGCAGAACATTGCTTCGAACGGGTGATGTCCGGGCTCAGGCATCCGGTTGCAGGAACGTGCCGTATTGCTTGGTCGCGGCGACCGCGGCCGCGGCCTGTCCGATCATCCGCATCGCTGCCATCATCGGCCATGGCCCAAGACTCACCCGCCGAACGCCGACGCGGGCCAGATCCGGAAGTGCGGGAACGCCTTGTGTCACCATGATGTTGACCGGCAGAGGCGTGAGCTGAACGAACTTTTCAATGAGCGCGAGGTCGGTGAGGCCGGGCACGAAAATTCCGTCGGCGCCGGCCGCGGCATAGACCTTCGCCCGGCTTGCCGCTTCATTCATGCACTCGTCCGGCGATCCGAATTTGAGCAGAAACGGATCCGTTCTCGCATTGATGAACAGCTGAACTCCCAGATCTTTTGCAGCGTGCCGCACGGCCTTGATCTTGGCGGCATGGCGTTCGGGATTGACGAGTTGGCGCTTTCCCCCTGATAGTCCGTCCTCGAGATTGATGCCGACGGCGCCGGCTTTCAAAATCTCGGTCGCCGATCTGGCCGCGGCCTCCGGGGTGTCGCCATATCCAGCCTCCAGATCGATTGAGACTGGAACAGAGACGGCCGCGGTCATCCGCGACACCAGGCCGGTCACAATGTCGAGCGGGACATTTTCTCCGTCGGCGTATCCAAGTGCGGAGGCGACCGCACTGCTGCTGGTCGCGATGGCCGGAGAGGTCTTCGCGATAGCTTTGGCAGTGGCGGCGTCCCAGGCGTTGAACAGGATGAGCGGATCGCCCTTCCTGTGAAGGGCATGAAACGTCTCGGCATATTGCTGTTGGGTCTTGGCGTCCATTGCGCGTACTCCGGATTAGAGAACTCGAAGGATGTTGTGGGGCACGCCCTCTGCGTTCAGTCAGGCGCGTGCGTCTTGAACCAGTCCATGATCAGGCCGGTGACTTCTTCCTCACGCTCGAGGTGCGGGAAGTGCCCGACATCGGGCAGGACAATCCGCTGGTGCGGCCCCTTGAACAGCGGCTCCTCCTTGACCGAGTACCTTGCGGTCGGATCGTTGCTGCCATAGATCGTCAGCGTCGGCGTGTGCATGTCATTGATCGGCAGCCGGCGCGCGAGCCCCGCATCGGTCAGGCCTCCGTAATATTTAAGCGCCGCGGCCATCGTGCCGGGCGAGCTGAGCGTCTCCTTGATTGAACGGATGTGCTCGGCATTGTTGAATGTCGGCGACCACAGCTTCCAGAGATAGTCGACGAAGGGAAGTCCCTCGGTACTGACCGCGGATACGGCGCCGGGAAGCTGGAAGAAATAGACATGGAAGACGGCTCGAACGAGCTCCGGATCCCGTCTGATGCTCGAAATTGTAATCGGATGTGCGGTGTTCATGACCACGGCGGCCTTGAACGCCGATGGCGCCGTGGCCAGCGCCTGAAAGGTTGAGGTGCCGCCCCAATCCATGCCGACGACGCGCGCCTGTCCGTCGTCGCTCAGCGCCGCGATGAGGGCTTCTAGATCCTTGCCCAGTGCGATGGGATCGAAAATGCCGTCCGCCGGAATCTCTGTCGGCGCATAGCCGCGCAGGAACGGCGCGACCGCACGATAGCCTGCATCCGCGAAGACCTGCAGCTGCTTTCGATACGACCAGGCATTGTCGGGAAAGCCGTGCAGGAACATGACAAGAGGGCCGTCGCCCTGTTCGAGATAGGCGAAGCGCACGCCGTTGGCCTGCACGTATTTCAAGGCGGGTTCAATGCCTCTGGTATTCGCTTGGGCATCCGCTTGTCGTGGCGCGCTCCCGATATTCATCGTCATTCTCCATGTCATCGTGCCCCGCGGGCAAAATATGTGCGGAGCGCACATATTCGTCAAGTTGTTTTTTGTGCGCTCCGCACATATTGTCCGGCTCATGGAAAATGGAATCGCAAATTTGCTGGGGGCGCTTTCGCTCGCCGTCATGGATCGGATCGAGCAGGGTGCGCGCGAGGTCATAGGCCGCGGCGGCGAGACGCCTGCCGCACTGGTCGTCATCGGCTATGGCCAGGGCATGACCAACGACAAGCTGCGGCGGATCCTTGGCCTGTCGCATTCAGGAACGGTTCGGCTGGTGGACCGTCTGGTGTCGGATCGGCTGGTCGAACGTCGGCCCGGACAGGACGGCCGCGAGGTTGCTCTGCACCTGACAGCGAAGGGCGCCTCAACCCGCAACGAGTTGATGACGTCGCGAATTTCGGCCGTCGCGTCGCTTCTGGATGTGCTGTCGCCGGCTGAAACGAAACGACTCGAAACGCTGCTCCACGAGTTGTTGGCTCGGCAGGATACGTCCGAGATGGATCGCTTCACGATCTGTCGCATGTGCGACGACAGCGTTTGTACGAACTGCCCGTTGCCCACGGACAAGGGCAAACGCGCTCGCTAGCGGGTGCACTCGACGCCATCATCCGGCTTGCGAGGTCTGGTCGAGCGACTCGGGGCGCAACGCGCGTTCACGTCGCGGATAGGAACGTCCGGCGTTTCTCCACGTTGTCGGCCGTCGAGCGCAAACTGGGCCATACGATGAAGAAGATCGCCGCCATCCTTGTGATGCTCTCTGCCTCGCCGGCTGCTGCCGGTGCGGAGAGTTGGAGCGGCTATCGCATTCCCGAGACCGGGACCCGTGTCGACATCCCTTCGTCCATCTTCACCGAGCAAGCCGGTCGGCCCGACGGCTATGGCATGCAGTACCGGACCAGCGACGGCCGGGCGGATTTGACGGTGCAGGCCGTTCCGAACGAAGGCAGTTCACCGGCGGCTTTCCTGGCGCGGAAGAATCCGCCGTCCGGCATCACCTACAAGCGCATCACGCCGCGCTTCTTCGTGGTCTCCAGCACCCGGGGCGGCAAGATCTGGTACGACCGCTGCAATTTTGGCCGCCGCTACGTGCATTGCGTGCTGATCAACTACCCGGCGGCCGAGAAGCGGCAGTGGGATGCAGTCGTAACCCGCGTCAGCCACACGCTGAGCGGCGGTTGATCGTTCACAAAGAAAAACCTGTTTACAAAAAAAATCTGCTCACAAAGAAAAAACTGCCCGCAAATCGCGGGCAGCAGTCTCGTGAGGATGGTTCAGCGCACGTTCGTCGATGTCGTCGACATGGTCGGCTTGGAGCCCGGCACGTGCGACATGGTTTTGGTGGTGGACCCGACCTCCTCGCCCGCCTTGACTTTCGTGCGGGTGTGGGAGCGGCTGAACGTACCACCCTCGTGCGCCTGCGCGCGCGCATTGGAATTGAGCACCGGACCGTTGCCCTTGTTCATGCTGGTGCCGGACTGCGCCTTGCCGTTGGCAGACGCGGCGCTGCCGCCGGCTGCAATGGACGAGCCGGTCTGTCCGGAGCCCGACGTCGACGTGCCGCCGGTGCCGAGCGTGCTGGCCGAGGTGCCGCCGGCTGCAGCCGAGCCGCCGGTGCCGCCGGTCATGCTGGTTTGCGCCGACAACGGCGAGGCGGCGGCGAGCAGGAGTGCGACCGACGAGGTCGCGATCAACATTCTCATCTGTGAAATCCTTTTGCTATGGCGACGATGTCGAGATGGTGCAGCCGTTGACTGTGACGGTGCTCGCACTGGTCGAACCCGGGCCGCCGGCCGTCGAGGACGAACTCGACACGTTGCCGCCACCGGCCTGGACGTGCACCGACGATCCGCCGGCCGAGCTCGAGCTCGACAGCGAGCCGCTCGATGAGCTCGAGCCCGTTGTGCCCGAACCCGATGACCCCAGCGCAGTGATGCTGCCGTCGGGATGTTTTTCCACCGTGACCCGGCAGGTCTCGCCGGATGCGGTCTTGCCGGTTTTCTGCATGGTTTCCCCCACAGCGGCGCTGCTCATCAAAGTCAAAACTGCGATCGCAACGATTGATCTGTTCATGCCAGTCCTCCTCAGGAAGGACGAAGGAGCGGCATTGCTGCCGCTCCGCCGGCCGGGATGTCAGTCCTTGTCCTTCTTCATCTCGTCCTTGTGGTGGCCTTTGCCCTTTTCCATGCCCATGTCGCTGGCATGTCCCGCGGAGGAGCCGGCGGCTCCCACGGTCGAGCCGCTCTTGCCGCCGCCGGCCGAAGAGCCGCCGGTGCCGAGCGTCGATGCGGAGTTGGAGCCGGAGCCTGCCGCAGAGCCGCCCGTGCCGACGCTGGACGAGCTCTTGCCGCCACCAGCCGACGAACCGCCGGTGCCGAGCGTCGAGGCCGAGCCTGAGCCGCTGCCGGAGCCCGCGGCAGAGCCGCCGGTGCCCACGGACGAACTGCTGGTGCCGCCGCCGGCCGACGAGCCGCCGGTGCCAAGCGTCGAGGCCGAGCCTGAGCCGCTGCCCGAACCTGCCGATGAACCGCCTGTACCGATCGTCGAGTTGCTGGTGCCGCCGCCGGCTGACGAGCCGCCAGTGCCGACCGTCGAGCTCGACTGCGCCACGGCGAGCGCGGTACCGGCCAGCAGCGCGGCTGCGGCCGCAGACAATTTCAGAATCCTCATCGCTGTCTCCTCCAATGATCAAATTGCCAAAACAGGCCCGGGATAAAGTGGCAAGCTGCAGAAACGTTCCTTGGATCGGTATGACGATGTGGAAAATGCGCGCGAGAATTGCGACGAGGTTCCAGCGGCGCGGCGCGCCGATGTCGAGCGGGAACAGCGCGACGATCTGAAGAAAACAAACGCTACTTCGACGACAATCCCGTCCTGCGCCGCAGATCCGTGATCGCGCGCAGAAAACTGTCGGCCGGCGTCGTCTCCGGATCGATCAGGCGATGCAGACGAAAGCCGTCTTCCAATGCCAGCACGACGGAGGCCATCCATGGCGGATTGAGCGTGTCGTCCTTTGCGTTGCTCTTCAGCGTGGCCTCGACGATGTCGGCGACCAGCTTGCGCCGCGCGCGCAGGCGTTTTGCAAGCTCCGGCCGGCGCTTCTCGGCGCGCGCGACGAACAGGATCATCTCCATGTGCAGCAGCGGCGAGCGGCCGAGCGGGTCCTGCCTTGTGCGATCCATCGCCTTCAGCGCTGCGATGAAGTCGTCGAGATTGTCGTGCTGCGCGAGGATGTCCATGTTGCGCCGGATCGACTGCGCGACATGGTCCTCGATCATGGCGATGATCAGCTCGTCCTTGCTCTTGAAGTTGGAATAGAACGCACCGCGGCTGAATCCGGCCGCCGCTGCGATCGCCTCGATGCTGGCGCCGCCGATGCCGTCCTCCTCGAACACGCGCGCGGCCGCCTCGAACAGCCTGTCGCGCGTGTCGTCCCTAGTCGGCCTGGTTCTCACCCTTGACATCGGAGCAGGTTAGGGCAGAATGCAACTCGATACAACAATGTATCGAGTTAACAATTCAGGGATGATTACGCCGCGCAAGAGGGGCTGCCCGGCGTATGCGATTCATGCGGCAACCGATGTGAGGTCACCATGAACGAGCATGTGCAAGGCACCGGCGGTCCGCTGTTTAATCCACTGTCGCCGGACTTCATCCGCGATCCCTATCCGCATTATGAGCGGCTCCGCGCGATCTTTCCGATTCACGTGACGCCGTTCGGCCAGTTCGTCACCAGCCGCCATGCCGATGTCAGCCTCGTGATGCGCGACAAGCGGTTCGGCAAGGATTTCGTCGAGCGTTCCAAGCGCCGCTATAGCGAGAAGATCATGGAGGAGCCGGTCTTCCGCAGCATGAGCCACTGGATGCTGCAGGCCGATCCGCCCGACCACACCCGCCTGCGCGGCCTCGTCGTGAAGGCCTTCACCGCCCGCCGCGTCGAGGACATGCGGCCGCGCATCCAGCGGATCGTCGACCAGACCATCGATGCCGTGATCGAACGCGGCCACATGGACCTGATCGAGGACTTCGCCTTCCGCCTGCCGGTCACCATCATCTGCGACATGCTCGGCATCCCCGAGGACCATCGCGAGGCTTTCTATAACAGCTCACGCGACGGCGGACGGCTGCTCGACCCCGTGCCGCTTTCGCCGGAGGAGATTGCCAAGGGCAACGCCGGCAACATGATGGCGCAGATGTATTTCCAGCAGCTGTTCGAGCTGCGTCGCAAAAATCCCGGCGACGATCTCATCACCCAGCTGGTGCAAGCCGAGGAAGACGGCAACAAGCTCACCAACGAGGAACTGACCGCCAACATCATCCTGTTGTTCGGCGCCGGCCACGAGACCACGGTCAATCTGATCGGCAACGGCCTGCTGGCGCTGCATCGCAATCCGGACCAGCTCGCGCTCTTGAAGGCGCAGCCTGAGCTGATGGTGGGCGCGATCGAGGAATTCTTGCGCTACGATTCCTCGGTGCAGATGACCGGGCGGGTCGCGCTGGAGGACATCGACGATGTCGGCGGCGCGAAGATCCCGAAGGGCGAGACCGTGCTCTGCCTGCTTGGCTCGGCCAACCGCGACCCGGCGGTCTATCCTGACCGGCCCGACCGACTCGACGTCACCCGCCAGAACGTGAGGCCGCTGTCGTTCGGCGGTGGCATCCATTTCTGCCTGGGAGCCCAATTGGCCCGCCTCGAGGCCGAGATCGCCATCGCCACGCTGTTGCGGCGGCTGCCCGACCTGCGCATCGACGACCTCGAAAACCCGGAATGGCGGCCGACCTTCGTACTACGCGGCCTGAAGCGGCTGCCTGCGAGCTGGTGATGGCCGCCAGCACTGATTCTGCGAGCATTGGCCCTCATCCTGAGGAGCCCGCAAAGCGGGCGTCTCCAAGGATGGCCGCGGGCGAGAGCGGGGCCTCTATGGTTCGAGACGGCGCTTCGCGCCTCCTCACCATGAGGGTCTCACACCCGCGTTAACCTCCGCGCGCAACAGTCGCTGTGACTTCGCCACACTTCCCCCTATATAAGGGGCTGTTCCGGTACGTCTGAGGCCCTGCGGCTCAGGCAAGGCCCGCATCCGGTTTGGCCGAGGGGAGACCCGTGCAGACGACGCTGCTCGGATTGGCGATTGCCTTTATCTTAGCGCTGCTGGCCGCTCTGATCGGGCCTTACTTCGTCGACTGGAACCAGTTCAGGCCCCAGTTCGAAGCAGAGGCCGGCAGGATCATCGGCGTGCCGGTGCGGGTGGCGGGCGAGCTCGACGCGCGGCTGTTGCCGGCGCCGACGCTGCGGCTGCGCGCGGTCACCTTCGGCGGCAACAACGATCTCGGCCGCCTGCGCGCCGACAAGCTCGACGTCGAGTTCAGCCTGAGCTCGCTGATGCGCGGCGAATGGCGCGCCACCGAGCTTTCGGTCAACGGCATGGCGGTCGATCTCGGCCTCGACGCGCGCGGGCGGGTCGATTTGCCGTCCACCGCAAGCGGCAGCTTCAATCTGGCTTCGCTGGCGATCGAGCGGCTGAACCTCACCGGCCGCATTGCCCTGCATGATGCCGCCAGCCGTTCGACGCTGGAGCTCAACGACATCGCCTTCTCCGGCGACGTGCGTTCGCTGGCCGGCTCGGTCCGGGGCGACGGCAGTTTCACCGCCGCTGGCGTCCGCTATCCGTTCCGCGTCTCCTCCGGCCCGAGCGCCGACGGCAATGCCACCCGCCTCCACCTCAACGTCGATCCCGGCGAGCGCGCCATCCTGGCCGATCTCGAAGGCGTGCTTGCCTTCGACAATCGCCTGCCGAAATTCGAAGGCGCGCTGACACTCGCGGTGCCCGCGCCGAAGAAGCCGGGCGATGCGGGGCCGGTGCCCTGGAAGCTGACGACGAAACTCAAGACCGATCCGGCCGGCGCCAAGTTCGAGCAGGTCGACGCCAGCTTCGGCACCGAAGACTCCGCGCTGAAGCTCGGCGGCGTCGGCGATGTCAGGTTCGGGGCCTCGCCGCTGCTGCGCGCGGTGCTGTCGGCGCGCCAGGTCGATGCCGACAAGCTGACGGCCAAGAACGATGCCGAGCCGCAGCGCATCCTTCCGGCGCTCCGCGCAGGCCTCGCCGCAATCCCGCAGGCGCCGATCCCGGCACAGATCGAGTTCAACTCCGACCAGATCATGCTCGGCGGCCGGCCGCTCCAGAACATCACGGCCGAGCTTGCGACCGACGGACGATCCTGGACCTTCCAGCGGCTCGAGCTGCGCGCGCCAGGCCAGACGCAGCTCTCGCTCAACGGCGCGACGCCCGGCGCCGACAGTTTCAGCGGCCGTCTCAGCGTCGATTCCTCCGATCCCGATACGCTGGTGGCCTGGCTTCAGGGCCGCAGCGAGGTCAACCGCCGCAGCACCCGGCCGATGCGCCTTGCCGGTGACGTGACCATTGCCGCCAACCATTTCGCCATCGACAGGCTGAAGGCCGAGATCGAGGGCGGCGCGATCGAAGGCCGCATTGCTTTCGTCCAGACCGGCGCGAGCAAGGGCTCGCGGATCGATGCGGAGCTTAGGGCTGACCGCCTCGACCTCGATGCCGCCGCGAGTTTCGTGCGCGCGCTTTCGGGGCCGCAGGGCGAATGGCCGGAGGAGGCGAAGCTTTCGCTCGATATCGGCCGCGCGATCTCGGCCGGGCAGGAGCTGCGGCCGTTCACCGCGAAACTCGGTTACGGCCCGGCATCGCTCTCGCTGGAGCAGTTGCGGTTCGGCCAGGCCAGTGGCGTGACCACGGAAGCAATCGGCAGTTTCGACCGCGCCAAGGCCGTTGGCAAGCTCGCGCTGAAATCCTCCGCCAATTCGCTGCGCGATCTCACCGCGCTGCTCGAGCCGATTGCGCCGTCGGTGCGCGCGCGCTTCGACGCCATGCCGTCGCTGCCAGGTGCGACCCGCCTCAAGCTCGATCTCGGCCTCGACAAGAACGCCGAGCATGCCGATCGCAACGACGCGCGCGCGGTGATCGAGCTCGACGCGCCGCAACTCAAGGCCACCGCGACGCTGGCCGCGCAGACGCCGGTGGCCGCCCTCAACGGCATCGACATCGACCGTTTGCGCAACAGCGAATTCACGCTGGATTCGAAAGTCTCGACACCGCAGGCCAGTGTATTGCTGGCGCTGCTCGGGCTCGATCGCGTGTTGGCCGCAGGCGAGGGCGCTTCGCAGTTCGAGGGCCATCTGAGCGGCGCGTGGCACCATCAGCTGCAATTGAATGCAAAGCTTAGCGGCGGCGGGCTGGACGCGGACGCACAAGGCAACGTCGAATTGTCGGAGCCGAAAGGCAGCGTGAATTTGCGCGTGCGCAACGCCAATCTGGCCCCGCTGTTCGGGACCAGCCTGGCCGATAAATCGGTGCAGAGCGTCAATCTGTCCTCGCGCGTCGGCCTCGCCGGCAACCGCCTGACCTTCAACGATCTCGACAGCACACTGGCCGGCTCGCATTTGCGCGGTCATCTGGCGGTGACGCTCGATCAGGAGAAGACCGTCGACGGCGAAGTCGGCCTCGATACGCTCGACCTCGTGCCCGCGCTCGCGATGGCCATCGGCGCGGCCGGACACGATGCCAATGCGCCGTTGAATGCCGGGCTTCTCGGCGGCTGGCGCGGCCGCGTCGCCTTCCAGGCGTTGCACGGCACGTTGCCCGGCGGCATCGAGCTGCGCCCCTTCGGCGGCACGGTCCGGAGCGACGGTCAGTCGCTCGCGCTCGACGCAATGAAGGGCGGCGTCGGCGGCGGCGAGATGTCGGCGAGCCTTGATGCGCGCAATGGCGCCAATGGTCTGACGCTCAATGCGCGCATCGAACTCGGCAATGTCGACGCGGCGGCGCTGCGCTATCGCGACCTTGCGCTGCCGAAGGGACGCGCCTCGGCGCAGATGGCGCTGACCAGCCAGGGCCGCAGCGTCGCGGCGCTCACCGGTGCGCTCGCCGGCAACGGCACGGTGACGCTCGAATCCGCTGAAATCTCCGGCCTCAATCCGCGCGCCTTCGAGATCGCCATCCGCGCCAGCGACGGCGGCCAAATTGCCGACGACAACCGGCTGCGGCAACTCGTCGAGCCCGCGCTGTCGGCGGGTCCGATTGCAGTGGCCTCGGCGCAGATCCCGTTCACGATCCGCGACGGGCGCCTGCGCGTCGGCGCAACGTCGCTAGAGGCGAAGAATGCGCGTGCCATCGTCTCCGGCGGCTACGACATCCCTGCCGACCAGGCCGACATCCGCGCCAGCCTGACGCCGATCATGACCGGGCTCTCCGGCGCACCGCCGGAAATCCAGCTGTTCGCGGCCGGTCCCCCCGACAGGCTCAATCGCACCGTCGATGTCGGGCCGCTGTCCTCGTGGCTCGCGGTACGCACGATCGATCGCGAGACGCGCCGGCTGGACGCCATCGAGCGCGGCGAGCCGCCGCCGGCGACCGCCGCGCTGCCGACGCTGGTGTCGCCGGATCCCGTGCCGGAGCCGTCGCTGCAGGATGTGCCGATGCCCGGCCGCGATCCGCGCCGCGCGCCGCCGCCGAAGCCCAAGGCGGATATCAGGGTTGCGCCGACACCGAAGCCGCCGCACGCCGCTCCCGCGGCGCCAAGCCCGCCACTGACAAGCCCTCCACTCACAAACCAGCCGCTTGCAAGCCAACAGATCGCGCCGTTGCCCCCGCCGATCGACGTGAGGCCGGCCCCGGGCCCGCCGCCCCCAAAGCCTAAGCCGAAGCCGCCGCTGGTCCTGACGCCACAGAATCCGTAGGCGACATCCGTCATGCCCGGGCTTGTCCCGGGCATCCACGTTCTTCGTCCGAGGGGTGAGACGTGGATGGCCGGGACAAGCCCGGCCATGACGCCGCAGAGGCATCAGTGCCCCAAGCCTTTTCAGCAAGCGGGAGAGGGGGCGCAGCTTCCTCGTGACGCACCGGTAAACCCATTCCCACGCATTTTAACGAATTTTGCTCGGCAAAACTGATCCGCCGACTTTACCGGATTCTCGCGTTTGTTCCCTAGTCTCTGTTCCCAGAGGAACTCGCCGTCCTGCCGGCACAAGCAGGATGGCTAGCCAAGAACTGGGGTCATCGGGATGAACGGCGCGACAACACTTCTGCAGGATCTGGACGACGCGATCGCACGCGGCACCGACGAAAGCCGGAACAAGGCGTTGTGGCACGCGACCGACATTCTGATCACCGGCCGCTATAGCGACGACGAGATCAGCACGTTCGGCGAGGTCATCGGCCGGCTCGCCGACGAGATCGAGGTTGCTGCGCGGGTGCAGCTCTCTGAGGTCATGGCAGCCTGCGATCACGCTCCGCTCAATGTCATTGCGCAACTCGCGACCGCCGACGAGATCGAGGTCGCCGGTCCCGTGCTGCGCGACTCCAATCGTATCGACGAGAAGCTGCTGATCGAGAGCGCCATGACCAAGAGCCAGTCGCATCTGCTCGCGATCGCCCAGCGCAAGTCGATCGGCGAGGCCGTCACCGACGTGCTGGTCAAGC
The DNA here is from genome assembly GCF_055811695.1 of Bradyrhizobium sp. MI1.3. Taxonomy (NCBI): domain Bacteria; kingdom Pseudomonadati; phylum Pseudomonadota; class Alphaproteobacteria; order Hyphomicrobiales; family Nitrobacteraceae; genus Bradyrhizobium; species Bradyrhizobium sp. MI1.3. The sequence continues at coordinate 34,821 of NZ_JBVVPQ010000042.1, forward strand.
GCGGCGACCAGGAGGTCGTGACGTCGGTTGCCCGGAACGAGGGCGCGCGCTTCTCCGGCTCGGGCCTGCTCCACATGGTTCGCCGCGCCGAGGGCGACTCGATTCTTGCCGAGCAGCTTGGCCTGCGCAAGGACGTGCCGCGTCACATCTTCCAGCAGCTGATCTCGAAGGCGTCGGAGGACGTCCGCCGCCGGCTCGAGCACGAGCGCCCGGAAATGATGGCGCAGATCCAAAACTCGGTGAGCGACGTCACCGGCGACCTGCAATCCAAGTTCGGCCCGTCCTCGCGCAGCTATTTCGTCGCCAAGCGCGTGGTGACGACGCAGTACCGGCAGGGCAACCTCAACCAGGATTCGGTCTCGAACTATGCGCGCCAGCACCGCTTCGACGAGGTGCAGATCGGCCTGTCGCTGCTGTCGTCACTGCCGGTCGACGTGATCGAGCGTGCGATGATGGACCGCAATCGCGAGATGATCCTGGTGCTGTGCAAGGCGCTCGATTTTTCCTGGGACACCACCATGTCGCTGCTGTTCCTCGGCGCCAAGGATCACCTGATCACGGCGCGCGAGCTCCACGACAACGAGCGCGATTTCGGCAAGCTCAAGATCGAGACCTCGCGCAGCGTCTTGAAGTTCTACCAGTCGCGCAAGACCGGCACCGATCCCGTCACGGGTCGTCAGCCCGAGCTGCAGGTGCACTGAGCGGTCCACCGAACAGGTACACCGAGCATCATCCGGGAATTGGCAGGGAGTATTTGCAATGTTGCCTCAATTCGGCACCGCCGTTCGCAAGAATCCAAACAAGGACCTCAACAAGGCCGCAGCCGGCGAGATCGGCGGGGGAGCCGCGGACCAGGCCTCGGTCGATGCCGCCTGGCTCGTGCTGGAAGCCGCCAACGACCTCGGTGACCACGCCGCGATCGAAGCTTGCCGCCGCGTCATCGACGCCGAGCTGAACGGCACGGTGGCCGGCAGCGCGGATGTCGATCTCGTGCTGGGGTATTTCAGGTAGGGCACCTGAGGCGTCCGCTCCATCCGCGTTACGCGGCTGTTTCCACACCGTCATTGCGAGCGCAGCGAAGCAATCCAGAATCTTCCCGCGGAGGCGGTCTGGATTGCTTCGCGGAGCCTGTCATCGGGCCGCGCTTCGCGCGGACCCGGTGGCTCGCAATGACGGAGAGCAGGGTACCACCGCCGCTCCTTCAATGGCACGCCAATGCGCCGACAGCGGCGCAGCTGTAGGATGGGTAGAGCCCTTGCGAAACCCATCTTGCCTCCGGGCGTGTTGATGCGTGATGGGTTCGCTTCGCTCTACCCATCCTACGAACTTGCGTCTCTCACCGCCGGATACGGTAGATCACGACGTCTTCGCCGTGACGGAATGTGCTTCGCTCGAAGAGATAGTTGGCCTTCTCCAGAACGCGGCGCGATGCGCCGTTGCCGACGTAGACCAGGCCGATGAGGGACGGCAGCTGGTGGTGTAACAGTCCGATATCCGTCAGTGCGGACGCGGTCTCGCTTGCAAGTCCACGGCCCCAGAATTCGCGCTTGAACGCATAGGCAATCTCGATCTCGTCGATATCGTCCACCAGGATGTGCCGGATGCCCGCTCGCCCGGCGAATGCCCCGTCTTTCGTTCGCAACACCCACAGCCCGAAGCCATGCTGGTCCCAATGCGCCATATTGGCGTCGAGATAGGTCTTGGTCCTTTCCGCCGGGCGCACGCCGCCGAGATATCGGGACACCTCGGCATCGAGATGCAATGCGACGAGGTCCGCGAGGTGATCCTCACGAAGCCTCTCGGCAGTCAGGTTCTCGGTGCTGAAATGATCCATGGACCCGGATAGCCGCTTTCGGAGCAGGGCAGGATGACGCGCCTTCGCCACCCATCATGATTTCTAACACATCCTAACGGGCAATTTCGGCGGCATTCGGTCAATGTTCCCATGGAAAAGCGGTGGAATTTCCAAATCAGCACGAAGGTCGACGGAGATTGCATGACGTCCAAAACGCAAATCGAATCACCGTCACGGCCCGCGAGCGTCTCGCGTCGTGGTTTTGTGGGAGGCCTGTCGGCGGGCGTTCTGGGCGCGGTTGCGACCGAAGCGGCGGTGGCGCAAACGCTGGCCGAAATCCCTGATCGCGGGCCCGGCGCCGATCTCGGTGCGCACAGCGAACGATCGCGCTTCGTCAAGATCGATCGCATTCCCGAGGCGGGACCTGGCAAGCGCAACATCGACCCCAGTGATGCCATCAATTCCAAGACGCCGCATCAGAAGCTGGTGGGCAACATCACGCCAACCGATCTGCATTACGAGCGCAGCCATTCCGGGGTGCCGGACATCGATCCCGCGCAGCACCGTCTGCTCATCCATGGCCTGGTTCGGAAGCCGCTGGTGTTCAGCGTCGACGATCTCAAGCGGATGCCGTCGGTTACGCGCGTGGTCTTCATCGAATGCACTGGAAACGGATGGGAAAACTGGAAGAAGGCGGACCCTGATCTGACGGTGCAGAACACGCACGGCCTCGTCAGCACCAATGAGTGGACCGGCGTTCCGCTGAAGTTCCTGATTGGTCTCTCGGGCAAGGAGAAGAACTCGAACTGGATGCTCGCCGAGGGAGGCGATGGCGCGGGCGTCGACCGCAGCATTCCGCTGACCGACGAAATCGTGAACGAGGCCTTTATCGCCTACGGTCAGAACGGCGAACCACTGCGCCCCGCGCATGGATTTCCAATGCGGCTGGTGATGCCGGGCTTCGAGGGCAATCTCAACATCAAATGGCTGCGCCGTCTCAAGTTCGGCACTGAGCCCTGGATGACCCGCTGGGAAACGGCGCGCTACACGCAGCTGCTGGCCAACGGCACGGCCCGCCAGTTTCAGCTGAGGATGGAAACCAACTCCGTCATCACGCAGCCCTCGGGCACGATGCAGATCCAGCCCGGCTACAACATAATCTCCGGTCTCGCCTGGAGCGGCCATGGCAAGATCGCCAAGGTCGAGATATCGACCGACGGCGCGAAAATCTGGAAACAGGCGCAGCTGAATCAGCCGGTGCTGTCGAAGGCGCAGGTTCGATGCCAGATGGACTGGGTCTGGGACGGCAAGCCGACAAGGATCGTGAGTCGCTCGACCGATGAGCAAGGCAACGTTCAGCCGGACCGGCAATCCTTCATCGCCGCGACGGGGAGCAATGCGCTGTTCCACTACAATGCGCAGCAGACCTGGAGCATCGACGAGGCCGGGAGGGTCCGCAATGTCCTCGCATAACAATCGGCTTGTCGCAGCGGCTCTCACGCTCGGCCTGCTCGCGGCGCCCGCATTTGCATTCGATTTCGGCCGTCCCGCGACTCCGGAGGAGATCAAGCTATGGGACATCGACGTCGCACCCGATGGCAAGGGTCTGCCTGTGGGCAGCGGCACGGTTGCGCAAGGTAAGCAGGTCTTCGCCGACAATTGCGCGGCCTGTCATGGCGACAATGGCCAGGGCGGGATCAAGGATCGTCTGGCCGGTGGGCAGGGCACACTCGCCTCCAGCGCGCCTGTCAAGACCGTCGGCAGCTTCTGGCCTTATGCGACGACCTTGTACGACTACATTCACCGCGCGATGCCATATCCCACACCGGGTTCGCTCAGCACCGACGACACCTATGCCGTCACCGCCTACATCCTGAGTCTGAACGGCATCGTTCCTCCCGACGGCAAGGTCGACAAGGACAGCTTGCCGAAGATCAAGATGCCCAACCGCGACGGCTTCATTCCGGATCCGCAATTCGATCCGGCAAAACTATTCCGCAAGAAATGAGCGTGTGATCATGAGGGTTTCGGCGCTGCTCAAGATCCTCGTCCTGGTTGCTGCGACATGTTTATGGGAGACCCAAGCAATGGCCGTCGACGGACTCATCACGATCAGGAGCAGTTTCGGGCCTGAAGAGACGATGAAGCGGCTGGAAGCGGAAGTGACGGCCAAGGGCCTCACAATATTCGCCCATGTCGATCACGCCGCGGGCGCCGCCGCTGCCGGCCTGCCGTTGCGCCCGACCAATCTCATCATCTTCGGGAACGCCAGGGGTGGTACGCCATTGATGCAGCAGTCGCAGACCAGCGGCATCGATCTGCCGCTGAAGGCGCTGGTCTGGCAGGACGAGCAAGGCGCGACCTGGTTGTCCTACAACGATCCGGCGTATATCGCCGGGCGTCACGGCATCGGCGAGCCGGCCAAGGCTGCAATTGTCGCCATGACGGCGGCCCTGCACGCGATCGCGACCAAGGTCACCGCACCCTAGCGTGACGGGATGGCCGCGCGACGCATCGCCATGAGGAGAGATCCATGAACAGCACAGACGGGCAACCGGAATCACCCGCTCCCGGAGACGGCAAGATCGCCAGATGGCTGGTCATAGCGGTGTTATGCGCCTTCCTCGTCGGTGCCGGCGCGCTCGGCTATCTTGGCTGGTTCAGCACGACGACGGAGGTGCCAGCGTCGGGTTATGTCGCACTGGTGCTCGGTGTCGTGTTTTCGCTGGTCGTCGGCATCGGCTTGATGGCGCTGGTGTTCTACAGCAGCCGCAAGGGTTACGACGAACCGGCCGTGCTGATCCAGGAGCCGGAGAGCGATTCGAACGAAGAAGACGTCAGTTCGGGCCCCAGTACACCGAGCGAACGCACTGAGCGAGTACGCTGAGCCGGATAGCTCGGCATCGAGATGCAATGCGACGAGGAGGCCGGCCAGGTGATCTTCACGAAGCCCCTCGGCGCTTAGCCTCGCAAGACCGGGCTCAGCTTCCTGAATCTTTCAACCAGGAGGCAATCGTCTGATTAAGGTAGTCCGGCACTTCATGCTGAATGAAGTGGCCAACGCCAGGTACGATTTTGACCGTGAGATTGTCGGGATTTTCAATCCATGACTTTTCCAAATCAATAGTGCTTAGCAAAGCGTGGCTCTCCTCGATTCCGTGCACATGCAAGACCGGGCATTTGATCGCGGCACCGGTGAGCTTCTTCATGGTTGGATCGAAAAGATTGAGCGCAAGCTGAGAAAACGCGTAGTTGGCTTTGTAATAATTCATCATGGACGTGATGGAGGATTTCGCGAAAGCCTCGATGTATCGACTCCTAACTTGGGGATCGACGACCCAGTATGCCAAATCCTGCGCAGTCAGATTGTCGCCTTTGCCTCGAGCGAAGAACCGTGTGGCGTAGGCGCTGGCCTTGGCCTGCGCGATAGGGTGGTTCCAAGGGAGCAACTCCCTCGTGATGGCGCCTGGATGAGGCACGCTGAGGACGACAAGTCTTTCGATCAGATCCGGATTTTGCCCGGTGAATAGCCACGATAAAGCGGCGCCCCAGTCGTGCCCAATCAGGATGGCCTTGCGCCCGTTTGCCTCTGCATCGATCACGGCGCGGATGTCATCAAGGAGAACCGGAAACTTATAGTTCTCGACACCTTCTGGCCGATCGCTCAAATCGTAACCGCGCAGATCAAGGGCGACCACCTGATAATTTGCTGAAAATTCCTGGAGCTGATTTCGCCAGGAATACCAAAAGTCGGGAAATCCGTGCACAAACACCATCAGCGGTTTTTGATTGGATCCCATGGTGACGTAGTGGATTTTCGTTCCCGCATTCTCCGCATATCTGTGCTGAAGGTTCGGATCCTTATCGATATCAGCGGCAGGCTCACTCAAAGCGGCAGGGATTTTATTGTGCCAGATGGCATCGCCTGACGTCTCTCCGGAAACGACGCGAGTGGACATCGCAGTGAACATGGCAGCTCCTAAAAGCATCATCACGCAGGATCTAGAGGCCATCTCAGTGATCCCGTTCGCTGGAGCAGTTGCCGAAACTGAAGTGGCTCGAACTCATGAGTATTTCCTGCGCAGCAATCCGGGAGAGTGTCGTGCCCTCGCATGCAACTTCTGGAGGTCGATTTGAGAGCGGTGGTACAACGGGCACATTTACTATGGTGATCGCCATAGTATGGCGATCACCATAGCGGTGTCAAGCCAGGCATGTTACGTTGAAGGATGCCCCGTAAGACTGACGCCCGCGCTCGCGCGATTGCCACTGCCGAGCGACTGTTTCGCATCCAAGGCTACACTGCGACGGGATTGAACCAGATCATCGAAGAAAGCGGCTCGCCCAAAGGATCGTTCTATTTTCATTTTCCGCGCGGTAAGGCACAGCTCGCAGAAGAAGCAATCGATCGCTACGTTGCGAGTAGAATTGCTGTGTTGCGGGCTATCTCGGCGAATACGACCGGTGATGCCCTGAGTTTCGTTCGTCAGATTTTCGGCGCGTTCGCGGCCGAAATGGTCGCCTCTGATTTCCAGTATGGATGTCTCATGCAAAATCTGGCGAACGAGCTTCCTGCACTCGACGCTGATCTGACCAAGCGAGTCGCGCGCGGATTTGCTGATTCAACCGAGATCGTTGTGGAGCATTTCAGGGGGTGCGGTTTCACTTCCGCGCGCGCTTCTTCGACCGCTTCCGCGTTGGTCGCTGCCGTCGAAGGCGCACGTACGATCGCCCGCCTGGAACGGACAGCGGCTATATTCGACGCGCTGGCGGATGTGAGTGTTCAGGGGTGGGCGGCCCCCGAGGGGCGACCCGCGGTCAGCTCTCGGCGGAGCGGACGGTAGCTGCAACGGCGGACTTCCTTGCCGCTGCGCACTATGCCGGCCTATCTTGCCGCCACGGAACGTCGCGCCAATTCTCCGACGATACCATCATGCGCCTGTTTTGCCCGACGGTGCAACCGCCGAACAGCCGGTCGCGCGGATTGTGCGGGCTCTATCCGGCTGCGGCCTGACGATTTTCACACACGCGTAACCCATTGATCTCACAGCGTCGGTCTACTGTGCATGGGGTTGTTTTCGCGCTTTTTATTTTCGGGAGGGGCTATCCCGCCCCGAACGCGACCGCGACATTGTAGGTCAGAAGGCTCGCGGCATAGGCCAGCACCAGCATGTAGAAGAAGGTCACGGCCATCCAGGTCCAGCTTCCGGTCTCGCGCCGGATCACGGCCAGCGTGGATGCGCATTGCGGGGCGAAGATGTACCAGGCCAGCATCGATAGCGCGGTCGCGAGCGACCATTTCGTCGCCAGCACCTGGCCGATCTGCTCGGCCGCTTCCTTGCCGCCTTCGATCGCATAGACGGTGCCGAGTGCTGCGACCGCGACCTCGCGCGCCGCCATGCCCGGGATCAGCGCGACCGCGATCTGCCAGTTGAAGCCGACCGGCGCGAGCAGCGGCTCGAGCGCTTTGCCGATGATCGCGGCCAGGCTGAAGTCGATCGCCGGTTCGGTTGCGCCCGCGGGCGGCTGCGGGAACGAGGCCAGGAACCAGATCAGCACCATCATCGAGAAGATCGTGGTGCCGGCACGGTGCAGGAACATCTTGGCCCGCGTGTAGACGCCGATCGCGATCGATTTCAGCCGCGGCATTTTGTAGTCCGGCAGCTCCAGCATGAACGGCGCCGGCGCATAGTCGCGCAGCATGAAGAACTTGATCAGGAACGAGACGGCAAGCGCGCTGATGATGCCGGCAGCGTAGAGGCCGAACATCACGAGGCCCTGGAGGTTGATGAAGCCCCAGACGTCTCTGGCCGGAATGAAGGCGGAGATGATCAGCGTGTAGACGGGAATGCGCGCCGAGCAGGTCATCAGCGGCGCGATCAGGATGGTGGTCAGCCGGTCGCGCTTGTTGTCGATCACGCGCGTCGCCATGATGCCGGGAATGGCGCAGGCAAAGCTCGACAGCAGCGGAATGAAGGCGCGGCCGTGCAGGCCGGCGCCGCCCATGATGCGGTCCATCAGGAACGCGGCGCGCGCCATGTAGCCGAAATCTTCCAGCAGCAGGATGAACAGGAAGATGATGATGATCTGCGGCAGGAACACGATGACGCTGCCGACGCCTGATATCACGCCGTTCTGAAGGAAGCTCTGCAGCAGGCCGGCGGGCAGGGTCGCATGCACGAACTCGCCGAGGGAGTCGAAGCCCGAATTGAGCAGCTCCATCAGCGGCTGCGCCCAGGCGAACACCGCCTGGAACATCACGAACAGGATAGCCGCGAGCACGATCAGCCCGCCGACGGGATGCAGCACGATCGCGTCGATCCGCGCGGTCCAGGTGTCGGGCCTGCTGGGCAGGCTGACGCAGTCTGCGATGATGCGGTCGGCTTCGCGCTGGGTGGCGCGCAAATCGGCCACGCTGAGCGCCCGCCAATTGTTCTCTCCCGGCTCGGCCGCGAGCTTTGCCGAAATCTCGTCGGTCAGCGACAGCAGGTCGGCGGTGCCGCCCTTGCGCACCGCGATCGAGGTGACCACGGGCACGCCGAGCTCCTTGGCGAGCCGCTCGACGTCGACAGTGATGCCGCGGCGGGTCGCGATGTCGAACATGTTGAGCACGAGGATCATCGGCCGGCCGGTGCGCTTGAGCTCCAGCAGCAGCCGAATGGTCAGGCGCAGATTGGTGGAATCGGCCACGCACAGCACCAGGTCGGGCACGATCTCGCCGGTGGCTTTGCCGAGCACGAAGTCGCGGGTGATCTCCTCGTCCGGGCTGCGGCCGCGCAGCGAATAGGTGCCGGGCAGGTCGACCACGGAGACCTGGCGTCCCATGGGCGTGACGAAGAAGCCTTCCTTGCGTTCGACGGTGACGCCGGGATAGTTCGCGACCTTCTGCCGGCTGCCGGTCAGCGCATTGAACAGCGAGGTCTTGCCGCTGTTTGGCGTGCCGACCAGGGCGAGATGAAGTAGGGGCAATTCCATGGAATTAGGGTCCGGTCGCTTCAGGCGACGATGATGGCCATGGCTTCGCGACGGCGGACCGCGATGGTGATGCTGTCGACCCGCACGGCGATCGGGTCGCGCCCGACCAGCCCCTCGTGCAGGACCTCGACCCGGGCGCCCTCGACGAAGCCGAGCTCGATCAGCCGGCTCTCGAGCTCGATGTCCGAGAGCGCCGAACCTGCGTCCTTCGGGGAAAGGTGCTGGATGACGCCGGTATAGCCGCGCTGGGCCAGGCCCAGCGGCATCTGCGGACGTGTATCATGGATGTCGGTCATGCCCTGTATTTTCAACGCAGGGCATCGAGGTCAAGCGCGCTCGGTCGCTGAAACTGCACCTTAGAGTGATTTTAAAGTATCAGCTTCGTGACGGAGGCGATTGGCGCCAAGATCGGGCACCAAGCTCGGCGCCAAGACGGCTACTGGGCCGGGACTTTTTCCGCCTGGATGGCGGCCATGGCGCGGCTCTTGAAGTAGTCGAGCACGAACAGGCGGATCGCCGAGGACAGATTGCCCTGCTGGCGGTTGCCGTCGATCTCGCCGACCAACTCGGACAGCGTCATGTTGCGCAGGCCCGAGATCTCCTTCATGCCGTTCCAGAACGCCTCTTCCAGGCTGACGCTGGTCTTGTGGCCGGCGACGACGATCGACCGTTTCACGACGGGCGACTTCATGGCTGCTCCTCGCGATCGATCCGGTGCTGGTCCAGGTGCGCCTTCGCCTGGTCCGCGCGCGTCTCCTCCGCCGACCGCTCCGCCTTCGTGCGGCCGAACTTCGTTCGGTTGGCGTCCGCCTGCTTCGCCGTGGCTTCCCGCTCGGCGCGCTTCCGGAAACGATTCAGGTTGATGACGTTCGCCATGTCGCGTCTCCATCATCCGATCCTCCGTGGGCAGGATGAAACATTCAGAAACTGTGCGCCGCACTGCGCCCAATGAGACTTGATCGCCATTCGCTTGTCCTCGTCAATCGACCCTTGGGCCATCAAACGATGAATTCCGCCCCGTTGGGGACGGAGGGGCTGCGTAACACGCAATCCCGCCGCGACATTGACGGTAATCAAATCCCGTCCTTTAAGCCCTACATTTAATGGAGCTTGGGGCTCCGTATCATTACGGATGGCTATCGGAATTCGGAATTTATCCCGGGCTGGTCATCTTCTCGGGGCGCACCAGGCGGTCGAACTCCTCCGCCGAGACGAAGCCGAGCCGCAGCGCCTCTTCCTTCAGCGTGGTGCCGTTGGCATGCGCCGTCTTGGCCACCTTGGCTGCGTTGTCGTAGCCGATCTTGGGGGCGAGCGCCGTCACCAGCATCAGCGAGCGCTGCATCAGTTCCTTGATCCGCTTCTCGTCCGCGCGGATGCCGCTGACGCAATGCTCGGTGAAGGAGCGCGCGGCGTCCGCCATCAGCCGGATCGAGTGCAGCATGTTGTAGGCCAGCACAGGCTTGTAGACGTTGAGCTCGAAATGGCCCTGGCTGCCGGCGACCGTGATCGCGGTGTGATTGCCGAACACCTGGCAGCACACCATGGTCATCGCCTCGCACTGCGTCGGATTGACCTTGCCCGGCATGATCGAGGAGCCCGGCTCGTTCTCCGGCAGCATCAGTTCGCCGAGGCCCGAACGCGGACCCGATCCGAGCAGGCGGATGTCGTTCGCGATCTTGAACAGGCCTGTCGCGACCGAATTGATGGCGCCGTGCGCCAGCACATAGGCGTCGTTCGAGGCCAGCGCCTCGAATTTGTTGGGGGCGCTGGTGAAGGGCAGCTTGGTAATCCCGGCAACGTGCTTTGCGAACAGTTTTGCAAAGCGCGGCTTCGAATTGAGCCCGGTGCCGACGGCGGTACCGCCTTGCGCCAGCGGATAGAGCTCCTTCACGGCGACCTTGAGCCGGGCGATGCCGCTTTCGACCTGCGCGGCATAGCCGGAAAATTCCTGGCCGAGCGTCAGCGGCGTCGCGTCCTGGGTGTGGGTGCGGCCGATCTTGACGATCTTTGCGAACTCCTTCTCCTTCTTGCGCAGCGCGCGCAGCAATTCGCCGAGGGCAGGGACGAGATCGGCGGTGATGCGGCTTGCCGCCGCGATATGCATCGCGGTCGGGAACGAGTCGTTCGACGACTGGCTCATGTTGACGTGATCGTTGGGATGCACCGGCTTCTTGGTGCCGAGCTCGCCGCCGAGCATCTCATTGGCGCGGTTGGCGATGACCTCGTTGAGATTCATGTTGCTCTGGGTGCCCGAGCCGGTCTGCCACACCACCAGCGGAAAATGATCGTCCAGCTTGCCCTCGATCACCTCGCGCGCGGCGCGGATAACGGCGTTGGCGCGGCGCTGGTCGAGCAGGCCGAGCTCCTGGTTGGACTGCGCCGCGGCGAGCTTGACGATGCCGAGCGCATGCACGAGCGAGATCGGCATGCGATCGGTGCCGATCCGGAAATTCTGGCGCGAGCGTTCGGTCTGCGCCCCCCAATAGCGATCGGCGAGGACCTCGATGGGGCCGAAGCTGTCGGTCTCGGTTCGGGTCGCCGGGCGCGAGGCGCGATCGGTCTTCGAACGGGAAGTCTTCGAGAGGGAAGTCTTCGAGGAGGAAGTTTTGGCCATGAGCACATCCATTCCGCCGCGCGAAATGCCGCGCGGCCTCTTCATGCGCCTCTATATAGGGAGTTTGGCCGCCTGCGACGGGCGCCAGTCCGATCTAGATCATTTCTTGCGGAAACGATCCAATCGCACGACTTCGGCGCCGCCCTGGTTCGGGGCCGCCGGCTCTTCCGTGCCTTCCGCAGGTTCAGTGGCAGGGGGCACCGCGACCGCGGACGGGGCGGGAGCGGCCGGCAATGTCTCGGCCGAGACGTCGGCGACATCGGAAGTCTCGAACTGGAGGCCGAATTTCACGGACGGATCAAGGAAGCTCTTGATGGCGCTGAACGGCACGATCAGCCGCTCCGGAATGCCGCCAAAGGACAGGCCGACCTCGAAGCGGTCCTCGAGCACGGTCAGATCCCAGAACTGGTGCTGCAGGATGATCGTCATCTCTTCCGGATATTGCGCCAGCAGCCGCGACGACAGCTTCACGCCCTCGGCCTTCGACACGAAGGTGATGAAGAAATGGTGCTCGCCGGGCAGTCCCTGGGACGCGGCGTCGGTCAGCACCTTGCGCAACACGCCGCGCAGCGCGTCGCGGGCCAGCACATCGTATCGGATATGATCGGTCGCCATGGTGGTCCTGTTGCATTCCAGGAGCTGGGCCCTGCCGGCCCGACTCGCCAAGCCGCAATAGTACCGCGCCTGACGGGTCAGCAGGAGTCCCCGCGGGGTAGGAAATAAGAGGTAAGTGGAGGCTTCTGTTGCCAGGTGCCTCCGAACCCCGCCTAACGGAGCTTAACCCGTTAGGACTTCAGAATGGTCTTTCAAACTGCGTTACGCAGCCTGAGCAACCGGAGCAAAGTTGTCGTTGGCAACTATTGCATAGCCCGATAACGGCGGAACAATACCGGGAAAAAGAACGCCCTTTACGCCCTCGTCGATCCTATTTCGCCCCCGCCAAAGCCCGCCTCAGGGCTAGCCCGCTGGTGGGCTTTGGTGGAGGCGCCGGGTACCGCCCCCGGGTCCGAATGGTTTATTGCGACGACCGTTTATTTCCATAGCCGGCGAACCGGCACTCCCAATATAGGGGGCAAACGTTTCAAATAACAGGTGTTTCGAGCGATCATTCCGGGGTTCCCTTTGGATAGGTTCCCGCCAGGCTTGGCCGCGCGCCGGCCGGCGTTCTAAGCTCCTGACATGTCCGAGGATTCCGCACCGGCCGCCCAACAACCAGTTCAAGAGCCGGACGGTCTGGCCACCAGCGCCGTTCCGCCGGGCTTGCTCGCGCTGTTCCTCGCCTTCGCCCGGATGTCGCTGGCAGGTTTCGGAGGGGTTTTGGTATTCGCCCGGCAGGCCATCGTCGAGCAGCACCGCTGGATGACGGCGGACGAGTTCAACGAGACGTTTGCGCTCTGCCATTTCCTGCCCGGGCCCAACATCGTCAATCTGTCGATGGTGTTCGGCGCGCGGCTGCGCGGAATCGCCGGCGGCATTGCCGCCTTTGCAGGGCTGTTGCTCCCGCCCACGCTGATCATGACGGTGCTCGCGATCATCTACGCCCGGTTCGGCGATGTGGACGTGCTGCGCCGCAGCCTCGCGGGCATCTCCTGTGCGGCCGTCGGCCTCTTGATCGCGGTGGTCTTCCGGATGATGACGCCGCTGCTCAAGCGGCTGGACGTCGTCGCGCTCATCCTGATGCTAGGCGTATTCCTCGCCATCGGCGTCCTTCGCCTGCCGCTCCAGGCTGTGCTTTTGGTTGCGATCCCCGTCAGCGTCGGCGCCATTTTCCTGATGCGGCGGAAGGTAGCAGCATGAACGCGGAGAACCCGATCTGGGCGCTGATCTCGACCTTCGGTCTGATGTCGCTGTTCGCGGTCGGCGGTGCCGCGGCGGCCGTGCCCGAGATGCACCGCATCGCGGTCGAGGTGCATCACTGGATGACCGACAAGCAGTTCGCCGACGCCTATGCGATCGCGCAGCTCTCACCAGGTCCGAACGTCCTTATCGTCACGTTAATCGGCTATGCCGTCGCCGGCATCCCCGGCGCCCTGGCGGCGACCTTGGCCATGTGCCTGCCCACCGCGCTGCTTGCCTATTATGTCAGCCGGCTCCTCAATCGGCCGAGCCAATCGCGCTGGCCCGGGCTGATCCAGGCTGCACTGGTTCCGCTCTCGATCGGCTTGATGGCGGCGAGCGCCCTGATCCTCGCCGAGTCGACCGATCGCACGCTTGCTGCGCTGCTTCTGACCGCGACGGTTGCAGTGGTCGCATCCGTCTCGCGCATCAATCCACTATGGATTTTGCTGGTCGGGGGCTTGTTGGGTTTTGCTGGCATTGTGTAATGAAAATGGCTAGGCAGGGATCCGGGCGGGGGCATCGATTTCCAGCCGATTAGAACAACAGTGCTCGTGGCTTACGGGTCGCGGAGGAGACATGCATGGCCGATACGATGGGCCACTCGGCGACAGCCAACCGAAACACCTCGGTGGTGATCAGCTTTTGTCTGCTGGCCATAGCGCCGCAGATTTTCGAATTCATCTGGTCGTTCGGGACGATCTTTGGCTGGGGCGCCGGACGCGGCCCGGCTGCCGTGGTGACCAGCCACGCTACGGCGCTGCTCGCGGGTGCGCCCGGCGCGTTGCTCGGGGCGGTCGGCGGTGACACCAAGAAGGCGTCCTCCGATGTGCTGCTGGCGCTGATCTATTCCTATCCGATCTTTGCGGTGGCGATTCTCACGTTCTTCATGACGATCAGGTCGGCGCAGGACTATGTCGGCGGGATCGTGTTGATGGCGCTCGCCTTGTTCGCACTGTGGGCCTCCAGCGATTTGCAGGGGATGCGCGGCTTCTCCTTCGGCGCCGGCACGGCGCCGCGGATGTTTGGCGGGCTGCTCGTCGCACTTGGCGCCGGCATCGCGTTGACGGGACTGCTGACCGACGGGCCGGGCATGGCGCACTATGCCTGGCGTGGGCCGCTCTTTGTGATGATCTCGATCGTCTTCTTCGCGCTGGCGATTCGTCCGCTTGGGGTGGTGGTTACGGCATTCGCAAGCTTCCTGATCGCGGCGATGGGCACGCATGAAACGCGCTGGCTCGAAGCGATCATCGTCGGCGCCTGCCTGACGCTCGGCTGCGCGCTGCTTTTCCCCTACGTGCTCGGGCTGCCGATGCCGATGTTCCCGCGCTTCCTGGTTCAGTGAGGGTGTGATGTTCGATCTCTTCCACAATCTGGGCCTCGGTTTCGGTGTGGTGTTTCAGATCTCCTGGTGGTCACCCTGGTGGCTCTACGGTCTGTCGCTGCCGATCTCGATCAACATTCTCATGTGCCTGATTGGCGCATTGGTCGGCACGCTGGTCGGCGTGCTGCCCGGTATCGGCACCGTCGCAACCGTGGCGATGCTCCTGCCCATCACGTTCGGATTGCCGCCGGTCGGCGCGCTGATCATGCTCGCCGGCATCTATTACGGCGCCCAGTACGGCGGCTCGACCACCTCGATCCTGGTCAATATTCCCGGTGAGGCGACGTCGGTCGTCACCGCCATCGATGGCCATCAGATGGCAAAGCAAGGCCGTGCCGGCCCGGCGCTGGCGATCGCGGCGATCGGCTCGTTCTTCGCCGGCTGCGTCGCGACCGTGCTCATTGCCGTTCTCGGTGCGCCGCTGACCAAGCTCGCGCTGGCGTTCGGCCCGGCCGAATATTTCTCGCTGATGGTGCTGGGGCTGATCTTCGCGGTGGTGCTGGCCAAGGGCTCGGTGCTGAAGGCGATCGCGATGATCGTGTTCGGCCTGATGCTGTCGATGGTCGGCTCTGACATCGAGACCGGCGCCTCGCGCATGGCGTTCAACATTCCGGAGCTTGCCGATGGTCTCGGCTTTGCGACGGTGGCGATGGGCGTGTTTGGCTTCGCCGAGATCATCCGCAACCTCGACGCCGGCGCCGAGATGAACCGCGACCTCGTGCAGCAGAAGATCACCGGCCTGATGCCGACCAGGAAGGACCTGATCGACTCGGCACCTGCGATCCTGCGCGGCACCGTGCTCGGCTCGATCCTCGGCATCCTGCCGGGCGGCGGCGCCGTCATCGCATCCTTTGCGTCCTACACGCTCGAGAAGAAGATCGCCAAGAACCCGTCGCGGTTCGGCCGCGGTGCGATCGAGGGCGTGGCGGCGCCGGAAAGCGCCAACAATGCCGCGGCGCAGACCTCTTTCATCCCGCTGCTGACACTCGGCATCCCGCCCAACGCCGTGATGGCGCTGATGGTGGGCGCGATGACCATCCACGGCATCGTACCGGGTCCGCAAGTGATGCAGAAGCAGCCGGAGCTGGTCTGGGGCATGATCGCCTCGATGTGGATCGGCAATCTGATGCTGATCATCATCAACCTGCCGCTGGTTGGAATCTGGGTGCGGCTGTTGCGCGTTCCCTACCGGCTGATGTTCCCCTCGATCGTGATCTTCTGCGCGATCGGCATCTACTCGGTGAATAACGCGCCGGTCGACGTCATCCTCGCAGGCGTGTTCGGTCTGGTCGGCTACTGGCTGATCAAGCACGATTTCGAGCCGGCGCCGCTGCTGCTCGGCATGGTGCTCGGACCGCTGATGGAAGAGAACCTGCGCCGCGCGCTGCTGATCTCGCGCGGCGACTGGAGCGTGTTCCTGACGCGTCCGCTGTCGGCCGTGCTGCTCGCGATCGCCGCTTTCCTCCTGGTGCTCACGGTGCTGCCCGCGTTGCGTGCCAAGCGCGACGAGGTATTCACGGAATCCGAAAACTAAGGGCGCCGCGCCTGCATCGGCGCGTCGTGCCTCGAACCCAGCCGGCAAGTTGGCCAGCAGGATCAATCTGATAGACGAGGGGCGGAATGCTGAGTTCCGCCCCTTGTCGTTTGCACCGGGAACGCTCACTTTTCCGGGTATAATGCGTATCGATGGCGAATCGCCGCTGTCGCAGCGCGGGGGCGGCCGCTAAATTCGCCGCCTCCCCAAAGGCTCACGCACATGCACCAGTATCAGGACCTGCTCGAGCGGATTCTTTCAGACGGCGCCGAAAAGACCGACCGGACCGGCACCGGCACGCTGTCGGTGTTCGGCCATCAGATGCGCTTCAACCTGTCTGCCGGTTTTCCGATGCTGACCACCAAGCGCCTGCCGCTGAAGGCGATCGTGCATGAGCTATTGTGGTTCCTGAAGGGCGATACCAACATCAAATATCTGCGCGACAACGGTGTCACCATCTGGGACGAGTGGGCCGACGCCAATGGCGATCTCGGCCCCGTCTACGGCCATCAGTGGCGCTCCTGGCCCGCGCCGGACGGACGCAGCATCGATCAGATCGCGAACGTGATCGACATGATCAAGCGCAATCCGGACTCGCGCCGCCTGATCGTCTCGGCCTGGAATCCGGCCGAGGTCGACAAGATGGCGCTGCCGCCGTGCCACTGCCTGTTCCAGTTCTACGTCGCCAACGGCAAGCTGTCGTGCCAGCTCTATCAGCGCTCGGCCGACGTGTTCCTCGGCGTGCCCTTCAACATCGCCTCCTATGCGCTGCTCACCCTAATGGTGGCGCAGGTCACGGGCCTGAAGGCCGGCGACTTCGTGCACTCATTCGGTGACACTCATCTCTATTCCAACCATCTGGAGCAGGCGAAGCTCCAGCTCACGCGCGCGCCGCGCGCGCTGCCGGTGATGCGGATCAATCCCGAGGTGAAGGATATCTTCTCCTTCTGTTACGAGGACTTTGAGCTCGTCGGCTACGACCCGCATCCGCACATCAAGGCCGCGGTCGCGGTCTGACGCCGATGTCGCTCAATATCCGCCGCGCGCGCCCGGGCGAGGCCGGGCTTATTCTCGCTTTTATCCGCGAGCTCGCCGCGTACGAAAAGCTTTCGCACGAGGTCGAGGCGACCGAGGCTGACATCGCCGACGCACTGTTCGGCGAGCGACAGCAAGTCCATTGCGCCTTCGCCGAGTGGAACGGCGAGCCGGTCGGCTTCGCGGTGTGGTTTGCGAATTTCTCGACGTTCAGCGGCCGCCACGGCATCTATCTCGAAGATTTGTCGTCACACCGGGGCAGGGGCCTCGGCAAGGCTCTGCTCGTGCACCTTGCCAGGGAATGCGTCGAGAACGGCTGGTCGCGGCTGCAATGGGCGGTGCTCGACTGGAACGCGCCGTCGATCGCGTTCTACAAGTCGCTCGGTGCCATCATGCTGGAGGACTGGACGCTGTGCCGCGTCACCGGTCCGGCGCTGACACGGCTTGCCGGGAGCGCGACCTGATGGAGATCGTCTTCGTCGTCGCGATCGCGGAGAACGGCGTCATCGGCGCCCGCAACGCGATGCCGTGGCGAATGAAATCCGACATGGCGCGCTTCAAGGCGCTCACGATCGGCAAGCCCGTGATCATGGGCCGCAGGACCTTCGAATCCCTGCCCCGGCCGCTTCCGGGCCGCACCAATATCGTGGTCACGCGCGATGCGAACTATCGCGCCACCGGCGCCATCGTCACGACATCGACTGCCGAGGCAGACGCCATCGCGCGCGGCGATGCCCTGCGGCGTTCGGTCACCGAGATCGCCGTGATTGGCGGTGCCGAAATCTATCGGCAATGGCTCGATCGCGCCGATCGCCTCGAAATCACCGAAGTGCATGCCCGCCCCGAGGGCGACACGCATTTCGACATCGACAGGGCCGAGTGGGATGAGGTTGAGCGCATCCGTCATCCTGCCGGACCCCACGACAGCGCCGACTACTCCTATGTGACATATCGTCGGCGGGCGGGCCATTAACCGCATTTGCCAATGTTAACATTGACTTTTCTGCCCCCAAGCTTAGCTCGGAGGGCGGCGAGGGCTGCGTTGTAAGGGACCTGCCTGTCCCCTATAAAGCCGGACCGGACAAAGCGGGCGGGGGCAATTTCACCCTGCCGAGGAGAGCGTCGAATGCCGTGGAAGAATCAGGGCGGTGGCCCATGGGGCTCGGGTCCGAAGGGACCATGGGGCAACGGCCCGCAACCGGTCGGGCCAAGGCCGCCGGATCTGGAAGATCTTCTGCGGCGCGGCCAGGATCGCCTCCAGCAGATCATGCCGGGCGGCTATTTCTCCGGCATCGGCATCACGCTGATCGTGCTGCTCATCGTCGCGTTCTGGCTGCTATCGGGCTTCTTCCGGGTGCAGTCCGAAGAGCTCGGCGTCGTGCTGCGCTTCGGCAAGCATGTCCGCACCGTGGAGCCCGGCCTGAACTATCACCTGCCGTATCCGATCGAGACCGTGCTGCTGCCAAAGGCATTGCGCGTTTCCACCATTTCCATCGGCATGACGCTGATCGACGATCCGGCGCGGCGCGGCCGCTCCATTCGTGACGTGCCGGAAGAGAGCCTGATGCTGACCGGCGACGAGAACATCGTCGACGTCGACTTCACCGTGCTCTGGCGCATCAAGCCCAACGGCGTCGGCGATTTCCTCTTCAACATCCAGAATCCCGAAGGCACCGTAAAGGCGGTCGCCGAGAGCGCGATGCGCGAGGTGATCGGCCGCTCGCAGATCCAGCCAATCCTGACCGGCGCGCGCAACGTCACCGAACAGGGCGTGCAGGAACTGATCCAGAAGACCCTGGACAGCTACGGCGCCGGCATTCAGATCAGCCAGGTGCAGATGCAGAAGGTCGACCCGCCGGCGCAGGTGATCGACGCCTTCCGCGACGTCCAGGCGGCGCGCGCCAACCTCGAGCAGCTGCAGAACGAGGCGCAGACCTACGCCAACCAGGTCGTGCCGCAGGCACGCGGACGTGCGGCGCAGATCATGCAGGCCGCCGAAGGCTACAGGGAGCAGACGGTCGCCGAGGCCAAGGGCCAGAGCTCGCGCTTCCTGAAGGTTTACGAGGAATACAAGAAGGCGCCCGACGTGACGCGTGAACGGATTTATCTGGAGACGATGGAGCGCGTGCTCGGCGGCTCGGAAAAGCTCATCTATGACGGCGGCCAGTCGGGCCAGGGCGTCGTGCCTTATCTGCCGCTCAGCGAATTGACGGCCAAGCGGCCGCCTGCAACCGGCCAGCAGACGACCGGAGGCAACCGATGAGATCTCCGGTCACAGGCATTGTCACGCTGCTCGGCCTCCTGCTCGTCGTGATCGTGGGCTACATGTCCCTGTTCACGGTGGCGCAGACCGAGCAGACCATCGTGCTGCAATTCGGCAAGCCCGTCGACGTCGTCACCGATCCCGGCCTGCACTTCAAGGCACCGTGGAATTCGGTGATCAACATCGACAAGCGCATCCTCGATCTGGAGAACCCGTCGCAGGAAGCGATCGCGTCCGACCAGAAGCGGCTCGTGGTCGACGCCTTTGCGCGTTACCGCATCAAGGACGCGCTCCGCTTCTATCAGAGCATCGGCTCGATCCAGGCCGCCAACATCCAGCTCACCACGCTCTTGAACGCGGCGCTGCGCCGCGTTCTCGGCGAGGTGACCTTCATCAACGTGGTCCGGGACGACCGCGAGAAGCTGATGCAGCGCATCCGCGATCAGCTCGATCATGAGGCCGACGGCTACGGCATCCAGGTCGTCGACGTCCGGATCCGCCGTGCCGATCTGCCCGAGCAGAACAGCCAGGCGGTCTATCAGCGCATGAAGACGGAACGCGAGCGCGAAGCCGCCGAGTTCCGCGCGCAGGGCGGCCAGAAGGCACAGGAGATCCGCTCCAAGGCCGACCGCGAGGCGACCGTGATCGAGGCGGATGCAAGGTCGCTGGCCGAGCAGACGCGCGGCGTCGGCGATGCCGAGCGCAACCGTCTGTTCGCCGAAGCCTACGGCAAGGATGCGGATTTCTTCTCCTTCTACCGCTCGATGACGGCCTATGAGAACGGGCTGCGCGCGAACGACACCCGCTTCCTGCTGCGCCCGGACTCGGATTTCTTCCGGTTCTTTGGTAACCCGTCCGGCAAGACGGCGACCACGACGCCAGCGAAGCCGTAAGTGAGACAAGGGCGGCAAGTCGGGCCTCAGGTCTGGCCGCCCCTCGTCCAGACAAGAACAGCACAACGGGAGGTTCCAATCCGATGAGGTCCATTGCGTTCACCGACTTCCTCATCGGTTTGGGCATCCTGTTCGTGCTGGAAGGCTTGATGTTCGCGGCAAGCCCGGCCTGGATGCGCAAGGCCATGAAAAGCGCGATGGCCACACCGGACAATGTCCTGCGAGCGGTCGGCATTGGTTCGGCCGTGGCCGGCTTGGTCCTGATCTGGGTTATGCGACGGCCAATTTAGCCGTCGCACCAACGCCAAAGTGAAGGCGAGGGACCGGTTTTCGCCTTATTGTCCGGGTCTTGAGGCCCGTTAAGGTCCGCGCTTGCGCCGTCCCCCCGTTCGAGCGCAGTCTTGACGCCGAATCCTTGCTTCCTGGAGATCACAATGACCGCTGCCACCATTGCCCCGACCCGTTTGCGCTTAGGGCTGGCCGCGCTCGCCGTTGGCGCTTTCAGCGCATTCGGCACACCGGCCTCTGCGCGCGGACCGGACGGCATCGCCGACGTCGCCGAGAAGGTGATCGACGCGGTCGTCAACATCTCGACCTCGCAAACCGTCGAAGCCAAGGGCGGCGGCGGCAATGCCATGCCGCAACTGCCGCCCGGCTCGCCCTTCGAGGAGTTCTTCGACGACTTCTTCAAGAATCGCAAGGGTCCCGGCGGCGGCAGCAAGGGCGGAGAGAATAGTCCGGCGCCGCGCAAGACCAACTCGCTCGGAAGCGGCTTCATCATCGACACGTCAGGCGTCGTCGTCACCAACAACCACGTCATCGCGGACGCCGACGAGATCAACGTCATCCTCAACGACGGGACCAAGATCAAGGCCGACCTGGTCGGCGTCGACAAGAAGACCGACCTTGCCGTGCTGAAGTTCAAGCCGCCGAAGCCGCTGGTGTCGGTGAAGTTCGGCGATTCCGACAAGCTGCGCCTCGGCGACTGGGTCGTCGCGATCGGCAATCCTTTCAGCCTCGGCGGCACCGTGACGGCCGGTATTGTTTCGGCGAAGAACCGTGACATCTCGTCAGGTCCGTACGACAGCTACATTCAGACCGACGCCTCCATCAACCGCGGCAATTCCGGCGGTCCGCTGTTCAACCTCGATGGCGACGTCATCGGCGTCAACACATTGATCATCTCGCCCTCCGGCGGCTCGATCGGCATCGGCTTCGCCGTACCGTCGAAGACGGTCGCGGGTGTGGTCGACCAGCTCCGCCAGTTCGGCGAGTTGCGCCGCGGCTGGCTGGGCGTGCGCATCCAGAGCGTTACCGACGAGATCGCCGAGAGCCTCAACATCAAGCCGCCGCGCGGCGCGCTGGTTGCCGGCGTCGACGACAAGGGCCCGGCCAAGCCGGCCGGCATCGAGCCCGGCGACGTCGTCGTCAAGTTCGACGGCAAGGACGTCAAGGACCCGAAGGATCTGTCTCGCGTGGTCGCCGACACGGCGGTCGGCAAGGAGGTCGACGTCGTCATCATCCGCAAGAGTCAGGAGGAGACCAAGAAGGTCACGCTCGGCCGGTTGCAGGATCCCGACAAGGTGCAGGCCGCAGTGAAGACCGACGAGCCTCCGCCTGAAAAGACCGTGACGCAGAAGGCGCTCGGCCTCGATCTCGCGGCGCTGAGCAAGGACCTGCGTGCGCGCTACAAGATCAAGGACAGCGTCAAGGGCGTGGTCGTCACCAATGTCGACGCCAATTCGGACGCCGCCGAGAAGCGCCTCTCCGCCGGCGACGTCATCGTCGAGGTGGCGCAGGAGGGCGTCTCCAGCGGCGCCGACATCCAGAAGCGGGTCGACCAGCTCAAGAAGGACGGCAAGAAGTCGGTGCTGCTGCTGGTGTCGAACGCCGACGGCGAGCTGCGCTTCGTGGCGTTGAGCGTGCAGTAAGGGGCACGAGTCGCCACACATTCACTGTCATGCTCCGCGAAAGCGGGGCATCCAGTACGCCGCGGCTTTTCCGTATCCTCGCCCTGTCTCTGGAATACTGGATCACCCGCTTTCGCGGGTGATGACAGCGGAGAGGAGGCTACGCCTCCACGAACTCCTCGCGTCGATACCCCTGGGCATACAGCAGCGCGGTGAGATCGCCATGATCGATCCGGGCTGCCGCAGCCGCGGCCACCGCAGGCTTGGCATGATACGCCACGCCCAGCCCAGCCGCCTGGATCATCGCGAGATCATTGGCGCCGTCGCCGACCGCCAGCGAGTCGACGTCGTCGAGATCGAACGACTCCATCAGATCCACCAGCGTCGCGAGCTTTGCCGCGCGCCCCAAAATCGGCTCCTTCACCTCGCCGGTGAACTTGCCGTCGCGGACGACGAGCTCGTTGGCGCGGTTCTCCTGGAAACCGATCCTGGTGGCGACCGCACTGGTGAACAGTGTGAAGCCGCCGGAGACGAGACAGGCATAGGCGCCATGGGCGCGCATGGTCGCGACCAATTCGCGGCCACCCGGCGTCAGCGTAATGCGCTTGGCCAGCACCTCGTCGACGGCACTGGCGGGGAGGTCTTTGAGCAGCGCGACGCGCTCGCGCAGCGCCGGCTCGAACTCGACCTCGCCGCGCATCGCACGCTCGGTGATGGCTGCCACATGGGCCTTCACCCCGACGCAATCGGCGAGCTCGTCGATGCATTCCTGGCCGATCATGGTGGAATCCATGTCGGCGAGAAAAAGCTTCTTGCGCCGGAAGCCGACTGGTTGCACCACGATATCAATCGGTAGGTCGCCGCGAAGCTCGCGGAGCCGCTGTTCGATGGCGTGACGGTCGCCT
Organism: Bradyrhizobium sp. MI1.3; assembly: GCF_055811695.1. NCBI lineage: Bacteria > Pseudomonadati > Pseudomonadota > Alphaproteobacteria > Hyphomicrobiales > Nitrobacteraceae > Bradyrhizobium > Bradyrhizobium sp. MI1.3. The sequence goes on from NZ_JBVVPQ010000042.1 coordinate 57,965, forward strand.
TCGAGGTTACTGTCGGCGCCGAAGGGGATGTCGACTGCCACCCCGTCGAACAGCCAGTGCGCGGGAGCTGCCTGAGGCAGCACGGCGCGGGCTCCGTCGACGATGGTCGAGTCGAGCGCGGGGTTATTCGGGTTGCAGATCAGCGTGGCAACGAGGGACATTTGAGGTTTTCGTGAGCGAGGGGCAAGTCGGCAGAGGGCATGTTGGCAAGGCCGTGCTTATCGCAGGCCCGACCGCCAGCGGCAAGTCGGCGCTCGCGATCGAGCTTGCGCTCGCTGCGAACGGGGTCGTGATCAATGCCGATTCCATGCAGGTCTACCGCGACCTCCGCATCATCACCGCGCGCCCCACCCTAGGCGACGAGGCGCAGGTGCCTCATCGCCTGTACGGCCATGTCGATGCGGCCGTGAATTTTTCGGCCGGAGCCTGGGTGAGTGACGCGGCGAGGGCGCTTGAAGAGGCGCAAGCCGAAGGCCGCCTGCCGATCTTCATCGGCGGCACCGGGCTGTATTTCAAGGCGCTGACGGCGGGCCTTTCCGTGGTGCCGCCAATCCCCGCCGAGGTGCGCGAGGACGTCCGGGCGCGGCTGGAGCGGAACGGCGTTGAGGCGATGCACGCGGAACTCGCAGCCGCCGATCCCAGGGCGGCCGAGCGATTGAACCTGCGTGACCGCACGCGCATTGCGCGCGCGCTCGAAGTGGTCGAAGCCACCGGCCGTTCGCTGCTGGACTGGCACCATGAGGGGCAGCCGCCGCTCTTGCCCAAGGACAGTTTTCGCGCTGTGTTCCTCGCGCCCGAGCGCGACGACCTCTATGCGCGCATCGACGCCCGCTTTGATGTCATGTTGGAGGCCGGCGCGCTGGAGGAGGTCGAGCGTCTCGCCGCCCGAGGCCTCGATCCGTTGCTGCCGGCGATGAAGGCTCACGGCGTGCCGGCCCTGGTCCGGCATCTGCGTGGTGAGCTCAGCCTGGAGCAGGCGGCCACCATCGGCCGCGCCGACACCCGCCACTACGCCAAGCGGCAGTTCACCTGGTTTCGGCACCAATTGCCCGAATTCGAGTGGGTGAAGCCGGAGGGGGTGCGGGGCTGGCTGGCGGCGGCGGTGAACGCGGCCCGGGACCCCGGTTGACACGCTTTTGTGCCTCGGTCGCCGAATTTACCTCTCGCCCAACCCCGGGAACGCCGCTACACTGCCAAAATCGCGCAGGAACGGCCGCATCGCCTTGACATCCGGGCTTTGGCCGCTATGTTTCGCGCAACCTTTGGGAAGCCGAGCCGCCGCCATGCGTAATATTATTACCAAACTCCTTATCGCCGTCGTACCCAGGCACACCGCCGGGGGTGGCTAGCTGCCATCCACATGACAGGCGGTGTGCATGGGCCCTCTTCGGGGCCTTTTTTATTTCCGAAAACCCGACACGAACGAAGCCGCTGACAACAGCGCATCCGGAGCAAGCCAATGAGCGACAAGAGCCACGATCCGAACCAGATGACCGGCGCCGCAATGATCGTCCGCGCGCTCATCGATCATGGCGTGACCGACATTTTCGGCTATCCCGGCGGCGCGGTGCTTCCGATCTACGACGAGATCTTCCAGCAGAGCGAAGTCCAGCACATCCTGGTCCGCCACGAGCAGGGGGCGGGCCACGCCGCCGAGGGCTATGCGCGTTCGACCGGCAGGCCGGGCGTTGCACTGGTGACCTCCGGCCCCGGCGCCACCAACATGGTGACGCCGCTCACCGACGCGCTGATGGACTCGATCCCGCTGGTCTGCATCTCCGGCCAAGTGCCGACGCATCTGATCGGCAACGACGCGTTCCAGGAATGCGACACGGTCGGCATCACGCGCCCCTGCACCAAACACAACTGGCTGGTGCGCGACGTCAACGATCTCGCAAAGGTGCTGCACGAGGCGTTTTACGTTGCGACCACGGGTCGGCCGGGCCCGGTGCTCGTCGACGTGCCCAAGGACGTGCAGTTCGCGACCGGCACCTATCATCCGCCGCGCAAGTCCGACGTGCATCGCTCCTACGCGCCGCGCGTGAAGGGCGATGCGACGCAGATCCGCAAGGCCGTGGCGCTGCTCGCAGGCGCCAAGCGCCCCGTGATCTACAGCGGCGGCGGCGTGATCAATTCCGGTCCCGAGGCCACCAGGCTGCTGCGCGAGCTGGTCGAGGTCACCGGCTTTCCGATCACCTCCACGCTGATGGGCCTCGGCGCATATCCCGCGTCGGGCAAGAGCTGGCTTGGCATGCTCGGCATGCACGGCACCTACGAAGCCAACATGACCATGCATGATTGTGACGTCATGCTGTGCGTCGGCGCGCGCTTCGACGACCGCATCACCGGCCGCGTCGATGCGTTCTCGCCGGGCTCGAAGAAGATCCACATCGATATCGACCCGTCCTCGATCAACAAGAACATCCGCGTCGACGTGCCGATCATCGGCGACTGCGGCAACATCCTCGGCGACATTCTCCAGGTGTTCAAGGCGGAGGCGAAGAAGCCCGACATCAAGGCCTGGTGGCAGCAGATCGCGCAGTGGCGCGCCCGCAACTCGCTCTATTACAGGAAGAGCAACGACGTCATCCTGCCGCAACACGCGATCCAGAGCCTGTTCGAGGCGACGCGCGGCAGGGACACCTACATCACCACCGAGGTCGGCCAGCATCAGATGTGGGCCGCGCAGTTCTACGGCTTCGAGGAGCCGCATCGCTGGATGACCTCGGGCGGTCTCGGCACCATGGGCTACGGCCTGCCGGCCGCGGTCGGCGTGCAGGTTGCCCATCCCGACAGTCTCGTCATCGACATCGCGGGCGATGCCTCGGTGCAGATGACGATGCAGGAGATGTCGACGGCGGTGCAGTACGAGCTGCCGATCAAGATCTTCATCCTGAACAACCAGTACATGGGCATGGTGCGGCAGTGGCAGCAGCTGCTCCATGGCAACCGGCTGTCGCATTCCTACTCGGAGGCGATGCCGGACTTTGTCAAGCTCGCGGAAGCCTATGGCGGGGTCGGCATCCAGGTGCACAAACCCGGCGATCTCGACGGCGCCATCCAGGAGATGATCTCGGTCAAGCGCCCGGTGCTGTTCGACTGCCGCGTCGCGTCGCTGGAAAATTGTTTCCCGATGATCCCCTCCGGCAAGGCGCACAACGAGATGCTGTTGCCGGAGCAGGCGAACGACGAAGCCACCGCAAAGGCGTTCGCCGGCGGAAAGGCGCTTGTGTGAGCGTGATCGTCACAAATTCCGCTGTCATCGCCCGGCTTGACCGGGCGATCCAGTATGCCGCGGCCTCTCGATCGCTCTCGGGGGCCTCTGGAATACTGGATCCCCGCCTTCGCGGGGATGACAGTCGCGAGAGATGGAGTGATGAGAAGGTGAAATGTTCGACCTGAACGAACTCGGACGCGCACATGCGATCGTGGGGCAGGCGGTGCCGCCGACGCCGGCGCACGCCTGGCCGCTGCTCGCCGAGCGGCTCGGCACGCAGGTCGTGGTCAAGCACGAGAATCACACGCCGACAGGCGCCTTCAAGGTGCGCGGCGGGTTGGTCTATCTCGATCGGCTGAAGCGCGAACGGCCGAACATTCCGGGCATCATCTCGGCGACGCGCGGCAATCATGGTCAGAGCCTCGCTTTTGCGGCGAGCCGCCATGGCGTGCCTGCCGTGATCTATGTGCCGCGCGGCAATTCGGTCGAGAAGAACCGCGCGATGAAGGCGTTTGGCGCAGAGCTCGTTGAACATGGCGAGGACTTTCAGGCCGCACGCGAGGAGGCCGGGCGCCACGCGCAGTTCGCCGGACTGCACATGGTGCCGTCGTTCCATACGGACCTGGTGCTGGGCGTGGCGACCTATGCGCTCGAAATGCTCCGGGCCGCTCCCGATCTCGACGTCCTCTATGTGCCGATCGGGCAGGGCTCGGGGATCTGCGGCTGCATCATGGCGCGCGATCTGCTCGGCCTGAAGACCGAGATCGTCGGCGTGCAGTCGACCGAGGCGCCGTCCTACGCGCTGTCGTTCGCGGCGGGCCACGTCGTGACGACCGAGACCAGCAACACGCTCGCGGACGGCATGGCGACGCGGATTCCCGATCCGGAAGCGCTCGCGGTCATCCTCAAGGGCGCCTCGCGTATCGTCCAGGTGACGGACGATGAGATCGCGCTCGCGATCCATGCGCTCTGGACCGATACGCATAATCTCGCCGAAGGCGCCGGCGCCGCCGCGCTCGCCGCAGCGCTTCAGGACAAGTCAAGACTGTCGGGCAAGCGCGTCGGTCTCGTGCTGTCAGGCGGCAATATCGATTTCGATCTGTTCCGCGGTTGGGTCGGGACGGATGCGCCGGTCGCTCGTCGGGCGACGGCGTAACGACGAGAATGAAGGGGACGACAATGAACCAGCCCGCATCCGCCTACTTCATCGAGGAGCGCCACGACCCGAACGAGACACACACGCTTTCGGTGCTCGTGCAGAACGAGCCCGGCGTGCTCGCGCGCGTCATCGGACTGTTCTCGGGGCGTGGCTACAACATCGAAAGCCTCACCGTCTCGGAGACCGAGAGCCAGAAGCATCTCTCGCGCATCACCATCGTCACCACCGGTACGCCCATGGTGATCGAGCAGATCAAGCATCAGCTCGACCGCATGATCCCGGTCTATCGTGTCGTCGACATGACGCTGACCAAGCGCTCGATCGAGCGCGAGCTCGCAATGGTCAAGGTGCGCGGACAGGGCGAGCATCGCGTCGAGGCGCTGCGGCTGGCGGACGCGTTCCGCGCCCGCGTGATCGACGCCACCACCGAGAGCTTTGTGTTCGAGATCACAGGCAATACCGAGAAAATCAATCAGTTTATCGACCTGATGCGTCCGCTTGGCCTCGTCGAAGTGTCGCGCACCGGTGTTGCCGCGATTGGTCGCGGGCCTGAAGGAATGTGAGCCATGCTGGCGCGCGACTGGTATTACAACGAGCGGAACCGGATGGGGATCGGGCCCGCTGTGGCGTCGATCTACGACAGCCACGACGATGCTGATCTACGGGCGCGCGCCGCGCTGAAAATGCTCGGCGTCCAGCGCGGCTGGCGCATCGCCGATATCGGTTGCGGCAACGGCGTGCTCGCGACCGAGGCTGCGCTCATGGGCGCCGAGGTCGACGCCATCGACATCTCGCCCGCGATGCTGGCGCTCGCCGAGATCTACGCGCGCGACCGCAAGGCGCCCGTGCGCACGCAGTCCGCCGGCCTGCTCAGCTTCGCCTACCGGCCGGAATCCTATGACCTGATCGTCAGCGAGTTCACGCTGCACCATCTGCCGGATTTCTGGAAGGCGGTGGCGATGTCGCGGATCTATCGCGCGCTCAAGCCCGGCGCCACGTTCTATTTGCGCGACATCGTCTACGCATCGATGCCCGATGTGCTCGAGCGCGACGTCGAGCAATGGGCCGACTTCGAGATCAAGAACCACGATGTCCCGCGTGAAAGCGTCGTCACCCACATGCGCGACGAGTATTCCACTTTTGGTTGGGTCATGGAGCGGATGCTGACCGACGTCGGCTTTACGCTGGTCTCGGCCGATTACCACGCCCCGATGCACGGCACTTATCTGCTGCGAAAACCCAATTCTTCCACGTAAAGGCCGGCGAGCAAGGCTAAAGCTGTGAGAGCAAACTGCAACTACGATGTAGCTGCGCTCCCTCCCCCGCTTGCGGGGGAGGGCTGGGGAGAGGGTGTCTCCGCAATCGAGAATCCCCAAGAGGAGAGAACCCTCACCCGCGCCTTCGGCGCGACCTCTCCCGCAAGCGAGGGCTTTGCTTAATTGGCCGAGCGGGAGTGAGGCTCGATATGGGGTATTTTTTTGTG